>NZ_JBKWAE010000004.1:0-206873 GCF_046974225.1 Hominenteromicrobium sp.
TTTGAGGGGCGTGTGTTTATGACGTACGGGTTCAAGTCCCGTCTCGCGCACCACGAAAGAAACCTCTTTTGTCTACCAAGACTAGAGAGGTTTTTTCATGCTTTTCGAGGCAAAATAGCCCTCAATATAGGAAAATACCGCTGAAACAAGGGTTGGAACGGTCATTGAGGCCGCGCCAGCCCCTGTTTTTTGCTTTTAGGCAGTGAAATTGGCGTGTTACTTTTCGCGTTTCTTTGCGCAGCAAAGAAGTTGGCAAAACAGCACCCGACGGGATTTGAATTCGGGAAAGCACAGAGATGTCGCGGAAAAGTGACAGCAAAACCTTGTAAATCGACGGGATTTGTGCTATAATGTTTAATAATAGTTTATACCTTTTTGAAGGAATACCCTTGGAGATGGCAAATGGCACAGGAAAACTGGCTGAAATATAAGCTGCTGAAGCTCCTTGAGCTTCTTCGTCAAGAGACGGATGAGCAGAATCCCCTCTCCACAAGTCAGATTTGCAACAAGCTTGGAGATATGGGCATTTCGTGTGAGCGCAGGACGCTGACAAAAGATATCGCTGTTCTCAATGAGCTTGGTTACGAGGTCATGTGGAACTGGGTCGGTAAAGAAAAAGGGTACTATATTCGACGGATTCCGGTATAATTAACAAACACAGGAAGGAGCTGATTCCCATGCCCGACCACGGCATTTTTGAAAAAGTGGAGATATACGGAGCTGTCCCGGGCTTCATCATCCGGCACACCAGGCCGGGAAGCCAAATTGTCAAAAGCCATTGGCATCCGGAATTGGAGATCAATACAGCTTTTGAAGGCTCCTCGCGCTTTTTTATCAACGGCCGGGTGGAAGATGTGACACCTCAGCACATTGTGCTGGTCAATAGCCGGGAGGTCCACTCCTCCATCCCCTATTTCGCCACAGACGGCTTTGCCATCACCGGCATCACGCTGCAAATCAGCTACTCCTTCTTAAAAAGCCTGATCCCCAATTTCGATACATGCTATTTCGTCCTCACAGAGGAGGCTAATACGAAAATTCAATCCCTGATCCTTGCGCTTAACGAGTGGTATGAGCAGGAGGGTACTCCCTTCCTGTCAGTGCTTGTCCTCCGGCAGATCTGCGAGATTGTCTATGTCCTGCTCACCCAGTGCTGCCAGGAACGGGACCGGGCCAAAGACAGCACCTCTCAGGAGCCCTTTCGAAAGCTGGAGGGGATCCTGACTTACATTCATGACCATTACAGCGAGCCCCTGAACACCGCCCAGATGGCGCAGCAGTTTTTCTTCTCGAAAGAGTATTTCTGCCGCTTTTTCAAAAAGTATACGGGAGCCACTTTCTCCCAATACCTAGCCAAATACCGGGTTCTTCAGGCAGAGCAGCTGCTCGCTCAGACATCCAAAAAAATCTCGGAAATCGCCCTGGAAACGGGCTTTGCCGATGAAGGCAGCTTTATCCAATGTTTCCGAAAATACTATGGCTGTACCCCTAGAAATTATCGAAAAGAAATTACCCAAAATCCATTTTTTCGGCAAGATTAGTCAATTTCTCCCTAAAGAGCAGTCAATTCCGCCATATTTTCTCAACTCTCCCCGTGGTATTCTAATAGTATAGCTGCAAGCGGAGTGCGCGCACCGCCTGCCGCATTTCTTCGACTTGGAGGATTGAAAAAATGACAGAAAAGAAACAAGATAAGCTCCCTGTGTCGCAAATGATCGGCTTTGCCCTCAACGGCTGCGGATCCAGCTGCATTGCCGGCATTATGGGCGGCTTCCTCACCATCTATTTGACGGACAACCTGCTGCTTTCCATGGGCTTCATCACCGCCATGATGACCGCTGCCCGGATCATCAACGCCGTTACAGAAGGCCTGAGCGGCTTCCTCATTGACATGACTCACACCAAGATAGGTAAGGCCCGCCCCTGGATCCTGGGCACCGCTTTTTTTGTGGCCCTGCCCGTGTTCCTGATCTTTAACACCCCTACCAGCTTCAGCCCCACCGGGCGGATGATCTGGGTGTTTGTAAACTACCTGCTCCATGTAGCTGTGTTCGGCGCCGTTATCAGTGTCGCCACCGCCACCCTGCTCATCAAGATAACTTCCAACTCTGTGGAACGAGCAAAGGTCACTAACTTGGGCGGCCTTTTGGGACAGATCTCCAACTTGATCGTTAGTGCCTACGGCGTGCCGGTGCTTATGTATTTTGGCGGCTATGAAAAAGGCTACTTCGGTCTGAGCCTGATTTTCTGCTCCATTGGCTTTATCCTGCCCTTCCTCACCGGCATTATCTGCCGGGAGACCCCGGAGGTGTGGGCCGAAGCCGCTCAGCAGCTCAGCGCGGCCCGGAAGCGCCCCTCTCTGCCCGTCAAAACCCAGCTGAAGTATGTCTTTGGCTGCAAATACGCCCTCCCGCTGTTTGGTATGTTCCTCACTTACAACTTTGCCGGTATGATTTTCGGCTCTAGGGCCATCTACTTCCTGCGTGATGTACTGGGCGATGCCGGCTACATGACCCAGATCAGCTATGCAAAGCTGGTGCCTGGTATCCTCTGCTGCCTGTTTGGCATTGTACCTATTGCCAATGCCAAGCTGGGCAAGCGAAAGGTGCTTGTACTGGGTTCCTTGTTCCAGGTGGTGGGCTACGCCTTGATGATCGTCCCCAACTTGGTCTTCGTTTTGATTGGCAATGCGGTGTACGGCATTGGCAGCGCTTTCTTTGGTGTGCTGCTGGGTACCGCTACCGCCGATGTGGCTGACTACATCAACTTAAAAAACAAAACCGACCTCTCCGGCCTTTCCACCAGCATCGCCCAATTCGGCATGCGGTTTGGAATGCTCCTGGGCAGCGTGGGCGTGGCGGCTGTGCTGGCCATTGGCGGCTACAGCGGCGAAGCGGCCAACGCAGGCCTGGCCCAGTCCTCCTTCACCCGGGTGATGGAGACTGTGGGCTACGCCGTAATCCCCCTGGTGTGCAGTATTTTGCTGGTGCTGTTCAGCAGCCGGATGGATGCCGACAAAGAGGTGGCCAACATGAGAAAGGAAGGGGCGGAATAACTTGGCAGACTTATTCGACCGTTTCTACTTACCGGAGGACGTGGGCATTTCCTCTATCGACGTCGCGAACTTCCTGCAGGAGTGCGACAAGGCCCACTACAAGCTGCGCACGCTCCACATCATCCGCCACGGGAAAGCCGTGGTGGATGCCGCCCGCTATCCCTTCCGGGCCAGCGATAAGCGGCTGGTGTACTCGGTGAGCAAGACCTTCACCTCCACAGCCATTGGATTCGCCGTGCAGGAGGGTCTTGTGAATGTGAACGACCCGCTGCTGGACTATTTCCCGGAATGCAAAGACCTAGACATGGACCCCCGAGCAAGGGAGATCACCCTGCGGGACGTGCTGACCATGAGTACCGGCCATGAACGGGACACCGTAGGGGATATGTGCAACAGCGAGGGCACCCCTTGGCCGGAAATCTTCTTCACCCGGAAAATGGCTTACGCGCCGGGGGAACATTTTGTGTACAACTCCGGCGGCACCTATATGCTCTCGGAGGTCATCAGCCGGACAACGGGTAAGAGCCTGTTTCAGTGGTTGCAGGAGAAGCTCTTTGAACCCCTGGGAATCACCGACGTGTGCTGGGACGTCAACGGCAAAGTAAACACCGGTGCTTGGGGATTGCTTATCGCCCCCAGGGATCTGTGCAAGGTGGGCGTGCTCTACCTGAACAAGGGCCTATGGAATGGCCAGCGGCTCCTTTCGGAGGAGTGGATTGATGAGGCCACCGCTCCCCACGTCCCCACCCTGGGACAGGGCTGCGCCGGCTGGGGCCAGCGGTACGGCTATCAGATCTGGGAAAACAACTCCGGCAGCTACCGGGCGGACGGCGCTTTTGGTCAGTATATTATGGTGTTTCCACAAAAGGACATGGTCATCGTCACCACAGCGGAAGAAATCGACGGCACTCGGGTCTTCCCTCTGGTGGAACAATACCTGCTTGCGAACTTGACAGATCCCCAAAAGGGGCGGGATGCTTGGGCCTATGAGCATTTGCAAAAGGTACTCTGCCAATGGGAAGCCCCTGCTGTGTATGAGCCAAGCTCCTCCTATTTGCAGGCCTTGCTGCAGGACAAGACATACCTCTTAAAATCAGTAGACAGTCAGGAGCAGCACCAGCTCCGGCTGCAGCTGGCAAACAGCCGGCTGGCCATTGCCGTGGACGGCATCCAGTCTCTGGAGAGCTCCTGCGTAACGGATCGGCACGGGGAGACGACCTTTGCCATTGAGATCCCCAGCAACAGCCCCCTGCGGGGGCCGGAACAGCGCTCTCGGGCCTGGTCCTACTCTGCCCACCACACCTGGGTGGACCAGGATACCCTGCTACTCACAGTCTGCTGGCGGGAAACGGGCCATTACCAGACCTGGAAATTCCAATTCGATGGGGAGAAGCTCTTCCTGTGGGTCACCGACGGGGTGAAAGGGATGTTCCAGCTCTTTGGCGCCACCAGCGACCGGAACGTGTGCTTCCGGGACAGGGTGTTCGTCGGGGAAACGCAAAAGTGATCTTGCTTCGAGCAGGCGGCGTGAAAAGCGCTGCCTGCTTTTTTGATAACTTCTCCACTGCTGCGGTTTTATGCTATAGCTTGCTGCTCACGCTTTCTTTATCACGGTGCCCGAAAAGCAGTTGATTTTTTCCACAAAAAGTGTATACACAAAATTGAATATGGCAAGGTGATTTTTGTCCCAGCAGTCTGCGGGAAAGATAGGAGAGAATAAGGGTATGCAAGAAAATCGAGTTGCGAAAAAAGGTCAGCAAGGCCAAGGGGATAACGGCTAAGCTTGTTTCGGCAATTGTTATTAGTGTTGTCCTAACAGTGTCGGCGCTGCTTGTAGTAGTCTATTCCAGAGTGTCTGACGCACTCTTGATAAAAAGTGAAGAGCTGCTTCAAACCACTACAGGTAAGACTATCCAAGAGACCAGCGCGTGGATGAACAGGACCCTTACAATGCTGGAAACACAGCGGGATACCATCGAATACGGAGATATGGACATCCCGGAGATGGAGGCATACATCAAGCACACAGTGGACCAGAACGAAGCCTACCCCGCCGGGCTGTACGTGTGGCCCTGACGGATGGCTCCCTAGAGGCAGCCAGGGCCGGTGAAGCCGACAAGGGCTTTGCCGTGGTAGCGGAAGAGGTGCGTTCTCTTGCCAGCCGGTCTGCGGAGGCTGCCCGGGAAACAACGGTCCTGCTGGGTGAAACCGTTGGCTCTATAGATGAGGGGACCAGGGCCGCGCAGGAGACTTCGGAGTCCATGTTAGCAGTGGTTACCCATGCTGACGAGATGAGTGGGCTCATCGATAGTATTGCTGAAAACACCAGCCGCCAGGCGGAGGGCGCTGCAGAGATTGCCTATGGCATAGAGCAGATCTCAAGCGTGGTGGACAGCAACGCGGATAACGCCCAGCGCAGCGCCGCAGCTAGCGAAGAGCTGTCCGGCCAGGCGGAGATGCTGAAAAACCTGGTGGCTACCTTTAAAATAAGGGGCGCGGAAAACCGGCTGTTGTATGTCCGTTAATGCTTTTTCCACATCCACTCCAAAACCACGTGCCGAGGGTTCGAATCCTTCTGCCCCTGCCACGCCAAAAGACCTATCGGAATTTCCGATGGGTCTTTTATTTTACAAAAACAGGGATAGTTCTTGTTTTTATCGGTAAAAAGGGAGCCTGAACGCGGTTTTCATGCGCGCAGGCTCCTTTTCCGTTAGAATTTAGATATTCAGTGTTTTTGCGATGACAGTGAGCAGCTCACGGGTGTGGTCGGCGCTGTGCTCCCAGTACATGACGCCGAGCATGCCCTTTTCCTTGACGAACTCGCACTTGCGGCGGATAGCCTCGGGGGACTCGAAGCTGATGAATGTTTCGCCGTTCCAGAGATATGCGGCTTCAGCGTCCTCGTCCCAATATTCCGTGTAGTTATGCTCGCGGCGGAACTCCTCGGTGAGACCGTCGTAGTTCGGGCCGTACATACCGGCGCTGGCTTCCTGCAGGAGGCCGTTGTTGACGTTTGCGGCGCCCGTGTAATGGCGGCAGTAGAATGCTGCGCCGACGACGAGCTTATTGTACGGCACACCGGCGTTGTGGAACAGCTCGACGATGTAGCGCGTATTCGTATTGCTCGTATCGCCGCGGCTTGCACTGAGGGAGGCGTGGTGGCCGGCCTGATGCGTGAAGCCGTTGCGCATGTCGTAGGTCATGAGCTGCACGTAATCGACAATCTCGGCGACCTTGTCCATTTCGGTGTTTTCCGGGAAATAATCACCTGCGCCGACAGCGGTGGAGACGATGCGGTTCATGCCAAGGGCGTCGCGCAGAGCTTGCAGGAGCTTTGTGTAGTTCTGTTTATCGCTCGAGTCACAGTCAATCTCAGCTTGGTCGCTGCACGGGTATTCCCAGTCGATATCGATGCCATCGAGGTGATACTCCTCCACGGCTTTGCGGCAAGACTCCGCAAATGCGCGGCGGCCTTCTTCGGTACGGGACATGAGGGAGAAGCCGCCCGCGCCCCAGCCACCGACGGAAAGCACTACGCGCAGAGCGGGGTTCCAATCGCGGAACTGCGGGATGAGATCGAGATGTGTCATCTGGTGCAGATCCAAAAGGCCGTTTTCGCTGATGAGACCGAACGCAAGGTTCATGTGGGTGAGCTTCTGTACATCTTCGCGTGTAACTTCCGGCAAACCGTCGTTGACGGCGTAGCCGATCGAATAATACTTCATGAAAATTCCTCCGAAAAATTGATAGGAAAACGATTTTCCTTTTAAATTATACCACTTTTCTTTCGTAGTAGATAGTAGTAAAATAAAGAAAAGCGAGGAAACTTTATGAAGTATGATTATAACGCATTGATGAAAGAAATCTACGAAGAAGTGCGTGCGCTGGATATCCCGGTCTCGGGCAACATCGAGCCGGAGGTGCAGATCAACACGCGCGCAAAAAAACGCTACGGTCGCTGTATGCGATTACATGGCGAAAAATATGAATATCGAATCGAGGTCTCAGCGTATTTGGAGGACAAGGACGAGAATTGTGTGCGCAGTGTTTTGGCGCATGAGCTTTTGCACACGTGCCCGCGCTGCATGAATCACAAGCTCCTTTGGAAGACATACGCAGGTAAGATGAACAACGCGTATAGCTACTGCATTACGGCAACGACGAAGGAAGCACTTGTGGAGTACGAGGAGAAACCGGTGAAATATATGCTGCAATGTACAAAATGCAAAAGGCAGTTTCCGCGCATGAAACTCACGGCAGTGGTGCAGCATCCGGAGCGGTACCATTGCGGCTGCGGCGGCAAGATCATTCGTCTGTTCTGATGACGGTTCAAGTAAATTAAAAGAAACCCGCATTCTGTACCGTTAAAGGCACAGAGTGCGGGTTTTGCAAATCAATGGGGGATAGCAAAAGGGAGACCTTCCGACGAAAATCTCCCTTGTACGCTGATATTAGATCTGCACGATCAGTCGCTGCTGAAGGGCAGGAGAGCGAGGTGACGAGCACGCTTGATAGCGACTGTCAGGCCACGCTGATGATGTGCACAAGTTCCCGTAACTCTTCTGGGGAGGATCTTGCCTCTTTCAGAAATAAAACGGCGAAGCTTGGCAACATCCTTGTAATCGATGTAATCCGCTTTGTCAACGCAGAAGCTGCATACTTTTCTGCGGCCCTTGCGACCACCGCGGCGATTATCTCTCTCCGGTCTGTCTGCCATTGCGAAAGCCTCCTTATCTTAGTCGTTGTTAGATCATCAGAACGGCAGGTCGTCGTCCCCGATGATCTCCTCGAAATCTCCGCTGTTACCACTTGAATAGGTGGGAGCGGGTTCGCTGTAAGCCGGGCGCTGCATTTCATTTCCGGCTGCGCTGTTACTTCCGTAATTATTGCCGTAAGACGGGGCGGAGGGGGCACCGTAATTTGCGCCGCTGTCACTGCGTTTGGAATCCGCAAAATTGACATCGTTCGCAACAATCTCAGTCGCCTTGCGCTTATTGCCGTCCTTATCTGTATATGTGCGTGTCTGAATGGAACCGTGAACCGCCATCATCTGGCCCTTGCGGAAGTATTTGCATACAAAATCCGCGGTGCTGCGCCAAGCGACAACATCAATGAAATCAGCCTGACGTTCTGTGCCGGACTTAACATAGGAGCGGTCTACCGCCAGCGTGAAGCTGGTAACGGCAACATCGCTCGGGGTGTGGAGAAGCTCAGGATCGGCAACCAGTCTGCCCATAACAACTGCAACATTCAACATAGGTAACAACTCTCTTTCGTTTTAAAAAACTTACTCAGCAGCGGACTCGTTTGCTTCGACAGCCTCGGCTGCGACAGCCTCAACGTCGATCGGCTTCGGCTCAGCGGCTTTACGCGGCTTTGCAGCAGCGGTTGCAAAACGGGGATCTTTCTTCACGATGATGGAACGGAGAACGCCGTCAGTGATCTTATAGCGTCTGTCCAGCTCAGCGGTGAAGTCCGGCGTGCTCTCGAAGTTTACGAGGGTGTAGTAGCCTTCGGTTTCCTTGTTGATCGGATACGCGAGTCTTCTCTTACCCCACTCGTCAACGCTCTCGACAGTGCCGTGCTTTGCAATCAATGCCTTGAACTTTTCGACCAGCTCTGCATTACCTTCCTCACCGAGCTTTGCGGAGAGAACGATAACGGTCTCGTACTTGTTCTTTACTACCTCTGTCATGGTTTGCACCTCCTTTTGGACTTTGGCCCCGTACTTTTAAACGGAGCAAGGATTGTCATTTGTGTTACACAAAACGCATAAGCACAAACTAACAAAAGTATTATAACATAAAAATCCGCAAAGTCAAGAAAAATCTTGGAACTCGGCGGATTTTTGGAAAATCAAATTCGATATAGGCACTTTGTAAAGTTGACTGACTTTACAAAGTGAATGGACTTTACATACGTGTAACGTGAATCAACTTTACATTTAAAGTGTTTTGGCAAGCTCTTTAAGGTAGGCGCGGAAGCTTTCGCCAATCTCGGGGTGCTTTAAGGCGACCTCTACCTGTGCCTGCATGACGCCGAGCTTATTGCCCATATCGTAGCGCTTGCCGGTGAAATCGACGGCGATCATGCTTTCGGTGCGGGCAAGCTCACACATGGCATCGGTGAGCTGAATTTCGCCGCCGGCGCCGGGTGCGGTGTGGGCGAGAATGTCAAAAATCTGCGGCGGCAATACGCAGCGGCCGAGGATGGAGTAAAGCGACATAATCTTATCCTTACTCGGCTTTTCGATCATATCGGTGCAGGTGAACCAGTTATCGTGCAAAGGCTCTACCTTGAGGGAGGAGTAGCGCTGAATGGCTTCTTCGCTGACCTCTTTCACGCCGACGACACCCTTGCCGGTCTCGTTATAAGCGCGGATGAGCTGGCCACAGGCGGGATCTTCGCCGAGGATGACGTCATCGCCGTAGAGAACGGCAAATGGCTCATCGCCGACAAATGCTTTGGCACAGGAGATGGCGTGGCCGAGACCTCGCGTCTCTTTCTGGCGGATGTAGGTGATGTTTGCAAAGTGCGCAAGGTTCACAACTTCATCGTACACTTCTTTTTTGCCGCTTGCGAGCAGACGCTCCTCAAGCTCCGGGGCGCGGTCGAAATGATCTTCCATGATGGATTTGCCGCGGTTTGTGATGATGAGAATATCCGTAATGCCGGCGCGGACCGCTTCCTCCACAATAAACTGGATAGCGGGCTTATCCACAATGGGCAGCATTTCCTTGGGCATCGCTTTCGATGCCGGGAGCACGCGTGTGCCGAGACCTGCTGCGGGGATGACGGCTTTTCTGACGGTTTTCATAAATCAATACCTCCAAATATACTTCCTATTTTCCAAAGGGGTTCTATTCTTAAACGACATTACCGCGTGAAGCCGTAAGCGGTAATGTCGCTTTTAAGCTGGAATCAAGTCAAAAAGAGCGGGATCCAACGCAGGATCATGTAGCAGGCGAGCAGGCAGAACGTTACGACAACGTTCACGCCGCCGCGTGCGGTGTATTCTGCGGAAAGGTCGGTTTCCGTATTGCTGACGCTTTTAATCTCCTGCACGGTGTGGACACAGTGATTTAAATACATGCGGTTTGCGCGCACGCCGACGAAGATCATAATGCCGAGCATCAGGGCGCTGCACAAAAGCGGCAGGCAGAACAAAAGATACTGTGAGGGGTTATCCATCAAGTACTGCGAAAGCAGGTTTGCAAGCTGCACGTAGCTGAGATCCGATGAAGACACGCCGGCGTTATCGATGACGTGCGTCGTGATGGGGTTGACGACGAAACACGAGAGCATCAGGTTCGCGATATATAAAAGGAACATGATTGTCGTTGTGATGATGCCCGCCTTGTACTGCTTGCGATACAGGAGCCAGCCGCCGGAGAACAGGAACGCGCTGAAATTGAACTTGCTGCGCCCGAAAGACTTAATATTGCGGAACACGGAAAGGTAATACGCCGTATTCTGCTGCACGACCTTGCTGACGTCGCCGTAGGTGACGTTATCCGCAACAAATTCCGCGGGATTTGCACCGCCCATGGGGTCGAACGCGAACGGCACGCCGCCAAAGCCGCGGCTCTGATAGTTTGCGTTGTTTTGCGGCGGGGGATAACTGCCGTACGGGTTATTGTAATTGTTATAGCCGTTCGGATTGTTCGCGTTATTCGGATTTTGCTGCGTGTTGTAGCCCGTGTTGCGGTGTTCATCCGGCGCGCCGGTGAGGGAAGTGCCGCAGATGTTGCAGAACAGCGCGCTGTGGGCGTTTAAGGTGCCGCAGTTCGGGCATTCCTTGTCTTTAAGCTCACTGGCCGTGTTCGGCGCGTCCGGCGGAACAGGCGGCGCCCAAGTCTTGCCGCTTTCATGCAGATCTGTGAAAATGCACACACCTTTTTCTTTATAGCAGCCTCTGTGGTACGGTGCACCGCAGACCGGGCAAACGACGATATCGTCATTTTCCGTAAACGGCTTGTCGCACACGGGACACTTGATGCCTTTGTAGTCCAAAACAGAACCTCCAAAATTCGGTTGGCAATATTCGAAAGACGGTCAGAATACTGCCAGAATTATTTTCTTATTCATATAATACTACAAAATGCCCGCAATCGCAATGCAAAGCGTGCAAATTTTCAGACTGTTAATAATTCAGCGAGGAAACGAAGTAAAACTTCAAGAAAGGCTAATATAAAGATTTCAGCGAAACCGTGCGTTTTCCCGCATTTTTTCTATTTACAAACGGCGGGTTATCTATTATAATAAACAGAGATTTGCGCACATTTAAGCTGAACGCCGCCGTGAAATGTTTGAAGGCGGGTTTGGACGGATATTTTTGAAAGGTAACGAAAACGTATGCTGCAATATGAAGTATTAAAACATGAACTGAATGAAAAGCAGGCGGCGCTGGATGAATTGAAGGACGCGCTGGGCCTTGAAAGACTGCGTGAAGAAGTGGAGATGCTGGAAAACAAGGCGGCGGAGCCGGGCTTTTACGACAACATGGAATCTGCACAGAAGATTTTGCAGAAGACTGCTGCGTTAAAGCAGAAGGACGAGACGTATCTGAACCTTGTTTCCCGCTGCGAAGATACGCTGACGCTCATTGAAATGGGCAATGAGGAAGAAGACCTTTCTCTTTTGCCGGAGGCACAGGAGGAAGTGGAGGCCATCGGCAAAGTGATTGAGACGATGCGTCTGACAACGCTTCTCACCGGCGAATATGACAGTAAGAACGCGATTTTGACGTTCCATGCGGGTTCCGGCGGCACGGAGGCACAGGACTGGGCCGAGATGCTGTTCCGTATGTACAACCGTTGGGGTGAGCGTCACGGCTTTAAGGTTTCTACGCTCGATTACCTTGAGGGCGACGAAGCGGGCCTGAAGAGCGCTTCCATCCTTGTCGAGGGCGAAAATGCGTATGGCTTTTTGAAGAGTGAAGCGGGCGTTCACCGTTTGGTGCGCGTCTCGCCGTTCGATTCCGCAGGCCGCCGCCACACCTCATTCTCCTCTCTGGAGGTTATGCCGGAGATTGACGAGGACCTCAGCGTGGAAATCAACCCGGACGATATTAAGATGGAAGTGTACCGTGCGAGCGGTGCGGGCGGACAGAAGGTCAACAAGACCTCTTCGGCCGTGCGTTTGATCCACATTCCGACGGGCATTGTCGTTTCCTGTCAGGTGGAACGCAGCCAGTACCAGAACCGCGACGTGGCTATGAAAATGCTTATCTCTAAGCTCGTTGAGATCAAGGAACGTGAACACCTTGAAAAAATCTCCGACATTAAGGGCGAGCAGAAGGAGATCACGTGGGGCAGCCAGATTCGCTCCTATGTCTTCATGCCGTACACGCTCGTAAAGGATCACCGCACGGGCTGCGAAAAGGGCAACATCAGCGCGGTGATGGACGGCGACCTTGATGATTTCATCACTGCGTATCTGAAGGCGCTCAGCCAGGGTACGCTCGGCGAGAACATCGAATAAATTTAGATTTTGTAAATTTGGGCAGCGTCTTTTGCAGGCGCTGCTCTTTTTTGCAGAATTTTTGCAGAGATATATGTTTTTTTACGAAAGAAGACCTTTCTTTTTTCGGACAAGTGTGGTAAACTTAATCACGGTATCGCAAAAAACGATTTGTGCGTGCCGTATGGATCCGGCCAAAATTTTTATTACACATTGGCCGAACGACCGCTGACTCTCGCTTCAAAACTCATGAGCGGGAAAAACGCAGCCCCACGCATAACGCGTGTGATCGCTGAATCATGCAGATGGCATGGTAGAAAGGATGGTACTACATGAGTACAAACAACACGAAAGCATTTGAAACGTATGAATCCGAAGTTCGCTCTTACTGCCGTAACTTCCCGACGGTCTTCGTCAAGGCGAAGGGCTCTATCCAGACGGATGAGAACGGCAAGGAGTATATCGACTTCTTTTGCGGCTCCGGCGCGCTGAACTACGGGCATAACAACCCGTACATCAAAGAGAAGGTCGTTGAATATTTGCAAAACGACGGCGTGATGCACGCGCTTGACATGTACACAAAACCGAAGCGCGAATTCATCGAATATTTTGAAAATGAAGTCATTCGCCCACGCGGCTTTGACTATAAAATTCAGTTTGTAGGCCCGACCGGCACAAACGCGGTGGAAGCGGCCTTGAAGCTGGCTCGCAAGGTAAAGAAGCGCAACAATGTCTTTGCACTGATGGGTGCGTTCCACGGCATGACGCTGGGTTCTTTAGCGCTGACAACGAATGCGGACTCCCGCAAGGGTGCAGGCGTGCCGCTTTACAACGTGACGCACATTCCGGCACCGTATATGTTCCCGGAGCTCGACACCGTAGCGTATATGGAACGCCTGATCACAGACGACCACTCCGGCGTGGAGAAACCGGCGGCGATCATTTTGGAAACGACGCAGGCGGACGGCGGCATTTATGTGCTGCCCGATGAGTGGCTGCGCCGCGTGCGCGCACTGTGCGACAAGTACGACATTTTGATGATTGTCGATGACGTGCAGGTGGGTGCTTCCCGTACCGGTTGGTTCTTCTCGTTTGAGCGCGCAGGCATCACGCCGGACATTGTGACGCTCTCGAAGTCCATCGGCGGCTATGGCATGCCGTTTGCGCTGACGCTGTTGCGCCCGGAGCTTGACCAGTGGAAGCCGGGCGAGCACAACGGCACATTCCGCGGCTATCAGCTGTCTTTGGTCGCAGCGAAAGCGGGCCTGGAATTCATGCTGAACGAGCACGTGGAAGACGCGGTTCGTGAACGTGCGCCGTTTGTGGAGAAGTTCCTCAAGGAGAACATTGAGACGATTGACAGCCGCATCACGACACGCGGCATCGGTTTGCTGTGGGGCGTGGATTTTGGCGCGTTTGAGGGCGATGTTGCGAAGGCAGTCATTCACAAGGCGTTTGAAAACGGCCTCATCGTGGAGCGTGTAGGCCGCCGTGATTCCGTTGTGAAGATCATGCCGGAGCTGAAGGTGCCGATGGATACGCTGGAAAAGGGCCTCAATATTCTGGCGAAGTCCATTCGTGAGGTTGTTGGCGAGCTGAAATAACTTAAAATTTGTCTCAAAGATAGAGATCGGGCTTTGTGCGCGGTCTCTTTTTGCATAGATTACATTTTGCTGTGCAGGATAAACAAAAACTACTTGCAAAATGTGCAAAGCGGTGGTATGATAAGCGCAAATAGATTTTGGAAAGGAAGCGTATTGTTGTGCAGAAATTCAGTGAACTTCCGTACACCCGACCGGACATTGCGGCGGCAGTGGAGGAATATAAGCGGTACAGCGAGGCATTTAAGGCAGCAAAGACCTTTGAGGAAGCGAAAAAGGTGTTTTTAGACGCTGAAAAGCTCGACACGCACTTGTCTACGATTGCGTCGCTTTGCAGCATCCGCAACACGATGAACACGACAGATGAATTCTACGAAGCGGAAATGGCGTACCTGAACGAAAATCTGCCGAACCTGATCCCGGCGGAGAAAGCAATGAAGGAAGACATTGTGAACGGCCCGTTCCGTGCGGACTTTGAAAAGGAATACGGCGCGCATTTCATCGCGGTTTTGGAAAACGACCTCAAGACGCAGGACGAGCGCATTATCCCGGAGCTTGTGAAAGAATCGGAGCTTTCCGTGGAGTATTCCAAGGCTGCGGCTTCCTGCAAGGTGGATTTTCGCGGCGAGACCTGCAATTTCTACGGTCTTTTAAAACATATGGAGAGCACCGACCGCGAGGAGCGCAAAGAAGCGTTTGAAAAGTGGGCGAACCTTTACGAGGGCGTTTCCGACAAGCTCGATGAGTTGTACGATAAGCTCATCGAAGTGCGTGTAGAGATGGCGAAGAAGCTCGGCTATGACAATTACACCGAGCTTGCGTACCGCAATATGGGCAGACTGGACTACACGCCCGAGCACGTGGAGAAGTTCCGCGAGCAGATCCGCACGGTTATCACGCCGGCGGTGGACCGCATGCGCAAGGCGCAGGCAAAGCGCCTCGGTTTGGATTCCGTCAAATACTACGATGAGAGTTTGACATTTGCAGGCGGCAACGCAGATCCTATCGGCGGCAAAGATTATATGGTGGGGCAGGCGACCGAAATGTACGGCGCGCTCTCGCCCGAAACAAAGGAATTCTTCGACTTCATGACGAAGTACGAGCTGTTTGACCTTGAGACGCGCCCGGGCAAGCACCTTGGCGGCTACTGCACATCTTTGCCGGAATACAAAGCACCGTTCATTTTTTCGAACTTTAACGGTACTTCTGCAGACGTGGACGTTTTGACGCATGAGGCTGGCCACGCGTTCCAGGCATATCTCGGCGAGCGTTTGATTCCGATCGGCGTTTTGCAGGGCTCTACGAGCGAGGTGTGCGAGATCCACTCGATGTCGATGGAGTTTTTCACCTACCCGTGGATGGATAAATTCTTCGGCGACCGCGCGGACGAATACCGTTATGCACATTTGTGCGACGCACTGGCCGTTATCCCGTACATGGCGTGCGTGGATGAGTTCCAGCACGAGGTATATAAGAATCCGAAGATGACGGCGAAGGAACGCCGCGGTGTGTGGCGCAGTATTGAGAAAAAATATATGCCGTGGCGCGATTATGACGGCAACGCATTCTTGGAAAACGGTGGTTTTTGGATGCAGAAGCAGCACATTTTCCTCTACCCGTTCTATTATATCGATTACGCGCTGGCGCAGATCTGCACATTCTTCTTCTATGACGAGATGAAGAAAGACCGCGAGAGCGCTTGGGCACGTTATTTGAAGCTGTGCAAAGCGGGTGGCACGCTGGGCTATTTCGATCTGCTGCATTATGTCGGCATTCCGGTGCCGTTTGAAGATGGCGCGGTGGAGAAAGCCGTGCGCGGCGTGATTGAAGAGATTGAATCCGCGAAGTATTAAAATAAATTATAAAAGCCGAACGGCGGGGAAAGCTCCGATGCCGTTCGGCTTTTTGCTTGCGTGCTAATTTTGTTTGTTTTGCGGATTGAGCTTTTTCTTCATGCGAATATCTTTACCGCGGAAGATCAAGCGGTCGTAGAATCCGATTATGCGCGAAGTGAAGCGCTCGTTGTAACGCTTTTCGAGCTCCTGCATGGAGAGGTTTGTGCTGATGATGGTCGGCTTTTTCAGCGTGATGCGCGTATCAATCACATTGTAGATTGTTGCTGTGATGTAAGACGACGAGATTTCCATGCCGAGGTCGTCGATGATGAGCAGGTCGCAGTCGTTTAAAAGATCGAGCGTATCGCCGCCGGATTCTTCGGTGCGGGTGAAGCGCTCGCGCTCGAGAGAAAGGGCAAAAGTCTGCGCCGTGCCATACACTACGCCGAACCCTTTATTGATGGCTTCTGCGGCGATGGCGAGGGAAAGGTGCGTTTTGCCGAGACCCGTAGCGCCTGTGAAAAACAGGTTGCCGCTGTCCTTTTTGAAGTTGTCTGCGTAGCGCCGGCAGAAGTCGTAAATGTTGCGCATTTGCTCGCGGTCGGAACGCTCGCCGTTTACGGAAACATCGGAATAATAGAGCAGGGAGAAATCCTCAAAGGACGAGAGCGTCAGCGGGGAGATACGGTTTAGGTTTTCGTAGGCGATCTGCTTTAATAAACTGCGGTAACAGGAGCAAATGCGGCCGTCTACATAGCCGGTATCTTCGCAGCGCTTGCAGGTGTACTGCGGCTCGATGTCAGCGCGGGTGAGACCGTGCGCGGCGAGGAGATCGGCAAACTGCTTTTGCAGCGAAAGATTTTCATTTTTTAAAGCTTCCATGGTCTCTCGCGCGTTGCCGCTGCGCAAAACGGCCATAGCCGCCCGACTTGCTGTGGAAGCGATGCGTCTGCGTACGTCCTCCGCTTCGGGGCAGACGGCGTAAAAATTCTCTAAGCGGCGCTGTGCGGTGTCCTGCGCGGTGGTGCGACGTCTGTTTAATTCATTTTCAGCTTGCGTGTAGACCTGCCTTGCATATCCCCATGGTTTATTTCTCCGTAGCAAAAATATCATATTTTTCGTATTCGTCAAGGTCATAAGAAGGCTTATGCGCGCCCTCGCGGCGGGCTTCGGCGGCAATTCTTTCATCCACGGCTTCTTTCAAGGTATGGATGTCCGCGTTGTGCCACGACTCCAAAATGGCGTTGATGTATTTCATGTTGACCTTGCCGGTGTTATCCACACAGCGGTTATAGGCTTCGTTTAGAAGCTCATCGGGCATACGCCACTCGAACACCCATCTGTGAGCAAACTGGCTCTCGTTTTTGCTGGGTGCGCGACGGGAGGTGATGCCGAACGCATTTTCACAGCGCTTCCATGCGATGGCGGTCTCGTCGAGCTCGCGCAGCTTTTCCTCCGCGGCGGCGATGCTTAAAATGTTGGAATCTGCCCAGTTGCGCACGGTGGATTCGATGTAGCTCGTGTTTGCGCGGCCAATCTTATTCGCGTAGGCGATAAGCATTAAAATGACTTCGCACGGCAGGCCGTAATCTTCGTGCGCCTGAATGAGCGTGCCGGAAAGCGCGGGGGAAAGCGTTTTGCCGAGCAGGTTCTGCGCTTCCTCTACAAGGCGGCGAATCTCCGGGGAGGATTCTACGCGCTCCGAGATATAAAGCCCGTCCGGGCGCAGCATACGCTTCGGCGCGGTGGGGCGCTGCGGCTGTGTTGGAGCGGCCTTTGGCTGCGGTGCGACGGGCGTGGGGCTCTCCACGTGATTCGGCGTAAGGGCGGTATCAAGCGGGGTATCAACGCTGCAAATGAGGCCGCTTTTCATCCAGAAGCCGAGCGCGGTATCGACACGCTGCGGGGTGATGCCGAGCGCGGCTGCAAGATCCTCCGCTGCATACGGCCGCCCGTTATGGCGCAGAAGCCACAGCATGACCTTGAGCTGATCTCCGTCCGCCTCCTTGATATATCGATCTACAAGCGCGTTCGGCACGGCGAAAACCGCGCTCCATGCGCCGAGCTCCAGCTTATAACCCATGAAAAGCCGCCCTTTCCCATCTTGAATTTCTGTATGTATCATTGTACCACACATTGTGCGTGGTTACAACCGTAAACCGCCCGGCGTAGGCGGATTTTGTCCGCACGAAATATTTTTTAAAAGAAAATTCGCGATAGGGGTTGACTTTACGGAGAAAATTCGGTATAATAATTAACGTTGCAAAACCCAATATGCTGATGTGGCTCAATGGCAGAGCAGTTCACTCGTAATGAACAGGTTGTCAGTTCGATTCTGACCATCAGCTCCAGAAACCCGGTACAATTTGTATCGGGTTTTTTGTTATCTGCAAAGCCTTGCGCGGAGGTATTTTTTGTGGTATCCTTAAACAAAGGAGTGTGATCCATGCGCAGCGATGAATTTATCGATTTATATAAACAGCTGGAGGATGAGCTTGAGGTAAAGTTCAGCACCGCAAAGCAGCGGCGGTATTCTAGCGTGGTTTTTGAATACATCAACCATTATGAAAGCGCGCCTGTGCGCGAGACGTTGAATCTCTGCCGGGAAATCCGCAATTTGATGACGCACAATGCGAACCTCGGCGGCGAGCCGATCGTGGAGCCGAGCGAGCCGGTGGTGGAAGCACTGCGGGAGGCGCTCGACTACGTTTGCCGTCCGCCGCTTGCACTCGACTTTGCGACAAAAGGCAGCAGCATTCGCTGTGCAAGGCTTTCTTCTCGCGTTTTAAATTTGATGGAAAGCATGGACAAGAGCGGCTTTTCGCACATTCCGGTTATAGAAAAAGAGAAATTTCTCGGTGTATTCAGCGTGTCCACAATCTTTTCGTGCATTTTGCGTGACCCAACCTTACGCATCACGAAGGAAACGACGCTTTCACAGCTTGGAAAAATGCTGGCCGTAGAAAAGCATGTGGAAAACTTTGCGTTTGTCGACGAGAAAACGACCTGCATTGAGGCGCGGCGTATGTTTGAGAAGATACGTGGTCGCAACAAACGCCTTTCGGTCATTTTCATCACGAAGACGGGGAGCCGAGATGAGCCATTGCTCGGTATGCTGACGCCATGGGACGTAATGCAGGATATTCGGCACACAGATGAAGACCCGGAAAGCCCGCGTAAAAAGAACAATAGAGACGCTAAGAACTGAATTCACTCCATACGAAAACGACACCGCACGGGAAAAGACTTCATCATGCGGTGTCGTTTTGTTTTATGTTTTAGTTGTCGGAGGGGAAGCGGATGTTCGCGAGCTTGCGGATTTCTTCCATATAGACGGAAACGTCGTAAGCGAGGGCGGAGCACTGCTCGTATTCCGCATGGGAAGCTTCGGGCTCTGTAATATAGCGGTAAAAATCCTTCGCTTCGTAGCCCATCAGCTTGAATTTTTCTTCTTCGCCGCAAACTTCCTCTACGGTGCCGTTGTTATAACGGATGGAGATGTTGGCGAGTTTTGAGATGGACTCCACGGATACAGTGCCGTTTGTGCCCTGAAAATCCGTGTTCGCGCCGGCCTGACCGACCTTGGAGAACACGAGGTTCACGAGCTTATCCGGGTACTGCATGGCGACAATGTCGCTGCCGTCTGCGCCGGACGCCAATAAATGCGACACGGCGAGCGTGTTCTGCGGCTTACCGAACAGATACAGCGCGGGATAGACGCAATAAACGCCGAGATCCATCAAAGCGCCGGTCTCGAGCGCGGGGTTAAAGATATTCGGCAGGCTGCCCGCGAGGTACGCATCGTACTTTGAAGAGCGCTGGCAGAAATCAATCTTCGCCACGGAGATATCGCCGATCTTTTTTAAAGCTTCTTCCAAAAGCTTTCTCTGCGGCAGGTGCATAAACATGATGGCTTCAAGGTAGATGAGCCCGCACTCTTTTGCAAGCGCCTGCAGCTCTGCTACATCTTTTGCGTGGGCGGAAAGCGGCTTTTCGCAAATGACGTGCTTGCCGTGCTCCAGAAAAACACGTGCCTGCTCGATATGCAGTTTGTTCGGGCTTGCGATATACACCGCGTCGATTTTGTCCGTTGCGGCCATTTCTTCGAGGTCGGTAAAGATGGTTTTAACGCCGTAAGGCGCTGCAAAAGCCAGACCTTTCTCTTTTGTGCGGGAGTAAACGGCGGTGAGCTGCCACAGGCCGCTGTCCAAAGCGCCGTCTACGTAGCTGTTCGCGATCCAGCCGGTGCCGATCGTTCCAAATCGCAGCATAGTTTCAGGTTCCTTTCCCATTATTCAACGAGCTCGGCGATGGACTTGACGATCTCGACGATGGTCTCCATCTCTTCCAGAACGGCAAATTCGTTTCTGCCGTGCGCAAGCTCGCCGCCGGTGCAGAGGTTCGGGCAGGGCAGACCCATAAAGGACAGGCGTGCGCCGTCTGTGCCGCCGCGAATGGGGGTGGTGACCGGCTCTACGCCGTTTTTGCGCATGGCGGTGCGGGCAACGTCAAGGATTTCCTGATGCGGCAGGATCATTTCTTTCATGTTGGAGTATGCGTCCTTCAGTGTGACCTTGACGAGCTCTAAGCCGTACTTGCGGTTGATGAACTCGGCCGCGAGGTTGAATTTATCCTTTCTCGCTTCCAGAAGGTCGCGGTCGTGGTCGCGGATGATGTAGTGCAGGTGAGCGTGCTCTACGTCGCCCTCCATGTTGTTGAGGTGCGCAAAGCCTTCGTAGCCCTCGGTGTTTTCCGGCACTTCGCGGCTCGGCAGCAGGGAAGCGAACTCCATGGCGACACGGCTTGCGTTGATCATCTTGTTCTTTGCGCTGCCCGGATGCACGCTTCTGCCGGTGATCTCCACTTCGGCGGAGGTGCCGTTGAAGTTTTCATAATCGAGGCCGCCAAGCTCGCCGCCGTCGAGCGTGTAGGCGAAATCGCAGCCGAAGCCCTTGACGTCGAACTTATCCGGGCCTGCGCCGATTTCCTCGTCCGGGGTAAATGCGATATGGATTTCGCCGTGGGGGAGATTGTTTTTGATGATGTCTTCCGCAGCCTGCATGATCTCGGCTACGCCTGCCTTGTCGTCTGCGCCGAGCAAGGTGGTACCGTCGGTAACGATAAGCGTTTTACCCTTGAATTTTTTGAGAATCGGGAAATTTTCAACATCGGTGACGATGCCGAGCTCTTTGTTGAGGACAATGTCTTCGCCATCGTAATTTTCAATGACGCGGGCTTTGACGTTTGCGCCGGAGACTTCTTCTGCGGTATCCATGTGCGCGATGAAGCCGATGACGTTCTTCTTTTCGCAGTTTGCGGGAATGGTGCCGTAAACATAACCCCACTCGTCCATGTGTGCGTCTTCAATGCCCATAGCGACCATTTCATCGGCAAGGTGCTGTGCGAGCAGCTTTTGCTTCATGGTGGAGGGCATGGTGGTGCTGGAGGAATCGGACTGGGTGTCGTAGCTTACGTAATCCAGAAATTTTTCTTTAACGGACATTTTCAATCACTCCTTAAGTTCTTGTGCAGCTATGCAGGACACAGATGCGCAAAATTCATTTTCATTGTACACCTTTCTAAGTTGTATTGCAAGCGGGGGAACAAAAAAGCTCTGTTTTCTTTGTCCGTGCTAAAATGATATGACTCGAAAAAGAAGAGAAGTTAATTTCAAAGTGGTATAACATGTGATACGACATCTCTCGTTAGGGGCATAAGAAAAGGCTCCGTGCCGAAAAGACACGAAGCCCAACCTTTAAATCAGGTTTTTGGATATGAGGGGAATCAGACCTCAGCCCAATACTTCTTGAGGTTTGCAAGGCCGATGCGCAGTGCATCAAAGACCGGCTCCATGCCCTCGAACTCGATGGAGATGCAATCGTCATAACCTGCACGCTTCAGCTGATACATGCACTGCTTGATCGGTACATTGCCGTGGCCGACAATGGTGCCGCGCAGGTACTTACCGCCGCGGGAACGGAAGCTGCCTTCGCCCGGATCGGCATCCGTAAACGGCTTTACGATGAAGTCCTTTGCATGGACATAGTACGCATACGGCGCAACTCTTGTAAATGCGGAAGCCGGGTCCTCATCTGCGCAGAGGAAGTTGCCCATATCGGTGAGGAGGCCGAAGTTCTTGTTGTCGACCGCTGCGTAGAGCTTCTCAACACGCTCGGAATCCTGCACATAGAAGCCGTGGTTTTCGACCATGGTGCGGATGCCGAACTGTGCAGCGTACTCGGTGATTTCCTTGCAGGCCTTTGCAAGGCGCGGGAGCATCGTATCAAACGGGCAGAAGTCACCAGAGTTGCGTGCATAGCCAATGGCTGCGTCGTGGCGCATACGGGTGACACCGAGGACGTGTGCGATGTCGACGTAATCCTTGACGCGAGCAATCTCTTTATCGAGGTCGCCGTCGCTGCCGGTGATGAAGTCGCAGCTCATAACGAGTGCGGAAATCTCAAGGCCGACGCGCTCGCATTCCTTGCGGAGCTCTTCGGCGTGGGCGAGACGCTCTTCCTTGGTGCCGGTGCCGAAATCGGTGAAATCGACAAACTCAATGGCATCAAAGCCAAGTTCCTTGGTCTTCGCGATCAGCTCAAACGGAGTAGCCTCGCCGGAGCGGATCTTCTGCATGTAGCTGTACATACTGACGGAAAATTTCATGTGGGTCAATCCTTTCAATACAATCCTTTTTATTAAAACGTCTCTTTTGACGTTTTGTGCGAATTTAGTCGCCGAAGGAAATGCCGATCTCACGGGCTGCGAGGATTTCTTCGCAATCGACCGGGACGGTTTTCAGCTTGCCTGCGACCTCGCTGAGCGGCACCGGGACGATCTTGCCGTTGACAAGGCCGACCATGTTGCCGTAGTTCTTCTCGCGGATGAGCCTTGCGGCTGCCGCGCCGAAGCGTGTGGAGAGCACGCGGTCGTAGGCGCACGGGCTGCCGCCGCGCTGGAAATGACCCGGTACGCAGACACGAATCTCGTTATCCACACGGGAGGCAAGCTCGTCCGCAAGGCGGTACACGATGGACGGGTACTTCATTTCGGCACGCGCCTTTTTGAAGTCCTTCTTCTTCATGGCGGCTTCTTCCTTGGATAGCGCACCCTCGGCTACGGCGAGAATGGAGAACTTCTTGCCGTTTGCGATTCTATTATCCAATGTTTTTGCGATTTTGTCAATATCATACGGGATCTCCGGCAGCAAAATCACATCTGCACCGCCCGCGATGCCGGCATAAAGCGGCAGCCAGCCGACCTTGTGCCCCATGATCTCCACACAGAAAATGCGGCCGTGGGAGGTGGCGGTGGTGTGAATGCAGTCGAGGACATTCGTCGCAATCTCCACGGAGCTGTGGAAGCCGAATGTCATATCGGTGCCCCAGACATCGTTGTCGATGGTCTTCGGCAGGGAGACGACATTGAGGCCTTCCTCGCGCAGAAGGTTTGCGGTTTTCTGTGTGCCGTTGCCACCGAGGATAACGAGGCAGTCAAGCTTCATCTTCTTGTAGTTATCCTTCATGTTCTGGACTTTATCGACGCTGTTTTCGTCGATGACGCGCATGAGCTTGAACGGCTGGCGGGAGGTACCCAAAATGGTACCGCCGAGCGTTAAGATGCCGGAGAAATCTTCCGGTTTCATCAGCTTATATTCGCCGAAAATAAGCCCCTTATAGCCGTCTTTGATGCCGTAAATCTCTACGTCGTTGCCGAATTCTTCGTAAAGCGACTTTGCAACGCCGCGAATGGAGGCATTGAGGCCCTGACAGTCGCCGCCGCTTGTTAAAATACCGATTCTTTTCATCGTTCCTCAACCTTTCGTTGTGGTGTGCGGACAGCAAAACGCGCCGAAGTCCGCTCAATTTATTCTATTATAATCTTTTATTTACAACTATGCAAGCCTTATTCTTCCGCGGAGTGAATCGGGATCAAAACGCTGTCCTTTTCGATGGACTGCAGCTCTTTCAGACGCGCCTGTGCTTCGTGGTAGAATGTAAGCTGCGAGCTGATCTTTTTCTTGCCGCGCAGGTCAACGTGCTCGTAGCTTGTATCACTCTGCATGAAACGGGCGTTTGTGGTGTCGCTCAGCATGGTATCGAGAATGCCGAAGGCGCGGGCCTTCTGTGTTTCGTCCTCGATGGGGAAAACAAGCTCCACGCGGCGGTCGAGATTGCGGGGCATCCAGTCCGCGCTGCCCATATAAATGCGCGGGTTGCCGGCATTTTCAAAGCGGAAGATACGGCTGTGCTCCAGAAGCTGACCGACAATGCTCATGACAGTGATGTTCTCGCTGACGCCTTCGATGCCCGGAATGAGGCAGCAGATGCCGCGCACAATAAGCTGCACGCGCACACCGGCCTTGGAGGCTTCATAGAGAAGCTCGATGATCTTCGGGTCAACGAGGGAGTTGACTTTGACCGTGATGCCGCTGGGCAAACCCTTTTTGGCGTTTTCGGTCTCTTGACGGATCATGTACTCAAAGAAGCTACGCATGCCGTGCGGCGCAACGATGAAGTGCTTGTACTCCGGCGGACGGGAATAGCCGGTGATGACATTGAAAAGGGAGGACGCGTCTGCGCCGAACTGCTCGTTGCAGGTGAACAGGCCGAGGTCGGTATAAATTTTCGCGGTGGAGTCGTTGTAGTTGCCGGTGCCGAGGTGCAGGTAGCGGCGGATGCCGTCTTCTTCGCGGCGCACGATAAGCGCAATTTTGCAGTGGGTCTTGAGGCCGGTCAGACCGTAAATGACGTGGCAGCCGGCTTTTTCGAGCTTCTTTGCCCAGTTGATGTTGTTTTCTTCGTCAAAGCGCGCTTTCAGCTCGACAAGCACCGTGACCTGTTTGCCGTTTTCGGCGGCTTTGATGAGCGACGCGATGATGGGCGAGTTGCCGCTGACGCGGTAGAGCGTCTGCTTGATGGCAAGTACGTTTTCGTCTTCTGCGGCTTGTGCGATGAACTGCACGACACAGTCGAATGTCTCATATGGATGGTGAACAAGGCGGTCGCCCTCACGGATGGCCTTAAAAATATCGGTGTAGCCGAAGAAATCGCCCGGGGGTGTGGTGGGACGAATGGGTGCAAAACAGAGCTTTTCGCAGCCCGGGATATTCGCAAATTTTGAGAAGAACGTGAGGTCAATGGGTCCCTGCACCTCGTAGATGCCGCTTTCATTGATGTTCAGCGCTTTTATGAGAAATTTGCGGGTATCTTCATCGGTGTGCTGCAAGAGCTCCAAGCGCACGGGACGGCCGCGCTTACGACGCTTGATGGACTTTTCAATCTCATACATAAAGTCGTCCGCTTCCTCGTCGATGGTGAGATCGGAGTTGCGCGTGATGCGGAACGGGCACACGGCTTTAATCTCGTGCAGCTCGAAAAGCTCCTCAAGATAATCGGTGATGATGTCCTCGAGCAGAATGAAGCAGCGTGTGTCGCCGTCTGCGGGCAGCTCCGTAAAGCGCGGCAGAATGGACGGCACCTGCACGACGGCAAAGCACTTTTCACCCTTGTTTTCCTTGGAAGAAAGGCGCACGGCGAGGTTCAGACTTTTATTTGCGAGCATCGGGAACGGGCGGCTGCTGTCTACGGCGAGCGGCGTCAGCACGGGGAACAGCACGCGATGAAAATACTCGTCCGTAAAGGCTCTTTGCTCGTGCGTGAGCTTTTCCGGCGTGCGGAACTCGATTTCCGCCTGCTTTTTGAGGACCGGCAAAATAGAGCGGTATAGGCAGGAATACTGCTTTTCCATAAAGGCGTGCGTTTTTTTATCGAGCGCCGAGAGAAGCTCCTTCGGCGTCATGCCGGAATCATCCGGCTTTGTGTAGTTTGAGGCGATCTGGCTTTTTACACCGGCCACGCGCACCATGAAGAATTCATCAAGGTTGGAGCCGGTGATGGCAAGGAAGCGCAAACGCTCCATGAGGGGGTTATCTTTCTTTTGGGCTTCTTCCAAAACGCGCGCATTGAAGTCCATCCAGCTCAGCTCGCGGTTATAATAGTAATTCTTTTTATCAGACATGGTTTCCGTCCTTTCGTTATTTCAGCAGCTCGCTTTTGATTTGCAGCTCGGGGCTGAGACCGAATACTTCCTTAAAGAGACCGGCGCATTCCTCAAACGCCCATTTTTCGAGCAGGGCACTGCCGGAAGCGACGGCTTTGATCTCCAGCTTTTCGTTTGTAATGCGGATTTTACTGATGCGCAGCTTACGGCGCTTCGATTTATCGAGCGCGTTTGCAAGACGGAAGATGGCAACGAGCTTTAAGATTTCCAAACGGCGTTCTTCCGTCATCGGGATTGCACCTGTATCGGCAACATTCGGCATGGTGAACTCATCGCTGCCGGCGACGAATGCCGTGAGCAGAATTTGTTCGTGCGTGAGGCCGAAAATGTCGAGATCTTTAATGAGGTCGAATGAGCACTGGTTCGGCATGCGCACGTTGATGTATTGACCGCAGCTGTGCAGAATGGACGCGAGCTGCAAAATGATTTTTTTGTCACTTGACAGACCGTGCAGGCTTTTGAATTTGTCGAAAAGCGTGCATGCAAACTCTGAAATGGCGTCGGAATGTGCGCCGTGGCAGTTGTATTTTGCCGCGATGCGTTTTGCGGAAACAATGGCGCTTTCGTTTGTTTGCGCAATGTATTCTTTTTGCGCGCCCGGCACGAGCATGTGGCGTGTGATGGCATCGCAAATATCGATATCCGGGCAAATGATCTTCTGCACGCCGTCCGAAAGGCGCAGCATGCCGGTATATATAGAAAGCGCTGTGTAGAGAATTTCGGCAAGCTCCTCGGAAATGTTGTAGCGGCGTGCGATGGCAGAATGGGACATCATGCGGATTTCCTTATACGCCGCGTGCATTTTCTTTGCGGAGATGGTGTAAAGGTCGCCGCTTTTTTCGGCGCCGCACACGGAGGCGACAAGCTCCAGATCGGAACCCGTCAAAATGATGCTGCGAATGTCTTTTTTCGGAATATCGACGCGGTTTAAAATGATGTCGAGATATTCTTCGACCGCGGGGTAAAAATCGTCGCACTCGCGGCTGAGCGCACCGAGGGCGTCGTGTAGCTTTAAGGAGCCGATGGGGATGTTCTGCGAGGTGCAGATTGCCTTGCCGTCGTACAGCGCAACACCGATGCTGCCCGTGCCGACATACGCGATGAGCGCGTCTTTCATCTCGATCTTGCTTTCTTCTTTTAAAAGCCGGATAATCTCGGAGCAGATGAGTGCTTTTTCTTCGCTGTATTCCAGAATTTCCAAGTGCAGATTGTTGTGAATTTTGAGTTGATCGATGACGAACGAGCGGTTTTCCGCCTCGCGCATCACGGTGGAGGAGACCACGCGCACGTTTTTGCAGTTGTAGCCCTCCAGCGCCGTTGTGAATTTTGTGAGGATAGAGGAGAGTTGGCGCAGGCTTTCAAAGCTGATGCGTCCCGTGGTGAAGACCTCGTGGCCGAAGAACACAGGGTATTCGAGAGAATCCAGCGTTTCGATCTCGCCGTGCTTTAACTGCGAGACACGCATGCGCACCGCACTGGAACCGATCTCGATGACCGCAGCCGGCCCGCCCGGAAGTTTTTTATTCAATATGAGCACCGCCTTTCAATGTAGAGCAACTAAATCGGAGCGCCGCCGAAAGCGGGCCCGCAAGAATTCTTGAGATATTTACTTTATTATAGCAAACCCGAGAGGAAAAAGCACCCTGTTTTCGCCGAATTTTACATAAAATATACGTGAGCCATACAATTGGATGAAAAAGGTACAGCCTGCTATATAGTTTTAATATATAAATGTGCAAATATTTCGCACAATATTGCCTAAAAGGAAATAAAATGAATTTTTTTTGAAAAAACACTTGCATTTTTGAAAGACATGCGCTATAATAATACCCGTCGCTTGGAGAGGTATTCTAATGGTAAGGAGCCACATTGGAAATGTGGTGTGCCGCAAGGCATTGTGCGTTCGAGTCGCATCCTCTCCGCCAGTACCCGGATAACGGAAGTTATCCGGGTTTTTCTTTTATCCGCATTGCTTTTTGATAACGCAGACTATATACTATATATAGAGTGAAAAAGAAGCAAGAGCAATATGCCCAAACGTTTAAATTTGGAGGAGTACACATGACATACGAAAATCCAATCCTGCCGGGTTTTTACCCGGACCCGAGCATTTGCCGCGTAGGTGAAGACTATTATCTTGTCAACAGCTCGTTTGAGTTTTTTCCGGGCGTGCCGCTTTGGCATAGCCGTGACCTGCTGCATTGGGAGCAGCTTGGCTATGTTTTGACGCGCGAAAGCCAGTTGCCGCTGGTGGACTGCCGTACCTCCGGCGGTATTTTTGCGCCGACGATCCGCTACCACGACGGCCGATTCTATATGATTACGACGAATGTGACAGACGGCGGCAATTTTTTTGTGTGGACAGATGACATCCGCGGCGAGTGGTCCGACCCGATCTGGATCGACCATCAGGGCATTGACCCATCTTTGTTCTGGGATGCGGACGGCAAGGTGTATTACACCGGTACACATACGGACGAAAACGGCAACAGCTGCATCGGACAGTTTGAGATTGATCTTGAGACCGGCGCAAAGCTGAGCGAGACAAAGTGCATTTGGTACGGTACCGGCGGCAAATGCCCGGAGGGACCGCACATGCACCGCATCGGCAATTGGTATTACTTGATGATTGCCGAGGGCGGTACGGAGTACGGCCACATGGAGACCATTGCGCGCAGTAGAAGTGTGTGGGGCCCGTTTGAATCTTGTCCGCACAACCCAATCCTCACGCACCGCAATGCACACCGCGTGGAGTTCCAGGCGCTCGGACATGCCGACCTTGTAGAGACGCCGGAGGGCAAATGGTGGATGGTATTTCACGGCATTCGCCCGTCTGTTTTCATGCTGCATCACACCGGCCGCGAGACGATGATTGCGCCGGTTACATGGGATGAGAACGGCTGGCCGGTCGTATACGGTGGCAAGGAGATTCAGCCCATCATGACGGCAGAGGGCGAAGGAGACGTGCGTGTTGCGCGCAGTTGGCACGATGATTTCAACACAGCTGCACCTGCACCACGCTGGAGCTATCTGCGCACACCCGACCGCATGAAGTATACATTTGATAAGAGCGGCGTTACACTGCGCGGCAGTGAGGCGACGCTTGACGAGCTGAAGACGGTCACATTCTTCGGTGTGCGCCAACAGCAGTTTGGTTTGAACTATACGACCGAAATGATGCTTTCCGGCGACGGCAAAGCGGGCATGACGGTTTTCCACACGAACGAGCACCACTATGAGCTGTTTGCCGAGCGTAAAAACGGCGGTATGGAGGTCACGCTGCGCCGCCGCGTGGTTGATATGCTGATCGAGAGTGAGCCGGTGTTCTTCCCGGAAACGGACACGCTGACGCTGTGCATCAAGGCCAACCGCCTGCGCTATACGTTCCTTGCGGGTAAAGCTGGGGAAGAGATGAAAGAGATCGGCACCGGCAGCACGCAGTTGCTATCCACAGAGTGCATGAACTGCACGTTTACGGGCTGCTTTGTGGGTCTTACGGCGCAGGGGGACTGCGAAGCAAAGTACCGTTATTTTGACGTTTCTGTGCCCGCAAATGAATAAAATTCGAAATAATTAAAAAAACACTTGCTTTTTCCACCGGTTTAACGTATAATGAATTTTGTTAAGCCGGTGTGTTGGAATTGGCAGACGAGACGGACTCAAAATCCGTTGATGGCAACATCGTGCGGGTTCGACCCCCGCCACCGGCACCACACCTCAAAGGCTCGCAATCCCTTGAAATGGCTGGGTTTGCGGGCTTTTTTATGTTTTGCGCGTTTGTATACTGCCCTCCTACATCACCAAATTTGCGCAACTATAACGAAGATATTGAAAGCGAGTTTTCTGCATATCGTTCTTTTAGACATTAGCATCGTTGCAATGGCTCGCGCATCAATCCGATCAATCTTGGTTTTACGAAGGCTTAAGCTTTTCCGGTATAGGTTGGTGTGCATATATTTTTGCAGCTTCAAGTGTCGGTAGAATTCTACGAATAAAAGATTAATAAAAATTTCACAAAACTTCCTTGACTCTAAACTAAGATGAGGATATACTATAAGCGAAGACAAGCGGGATGTCCCGCGAAGATAAATTTGAAATCCAAATCAAAGGAGGAAGTTCTTGTGGAAAAAATCAGAGTTGTGCAGTATGGCTGCGGCAAAATGAGCAAGTACATTCTTCGGTATCTGCATGAGCACGGCGCACAGATTGTCGGCGCGATCGACGTAAACCCGGCGGTCGTCGGGCAGGATGTCGGTGATTTCGCGGGTCTCGGCCTTAAGACCGGCGTACTGATTTCGAACAATGCGGATAAAGTTCTCGATGAGTGCGATGCAGATGTTGCGATTGTGACGCTGTTCAGCTTCATCGGCGATATTTATGACCATGTGGAAAAATGTGTATCACGCGGACTCAATGTCATCACGACATGCGAAGAAGCGATTTATCCGTGGACGACCTCTGCGGTTCAGGTCAACCGTCTGGACGCTATCGCTAAAGCGAATAACTGCACCATCACGGGCAGCGGCATGCAGGATATCTTCTGGATCAACATGGTCGCGCTCGTCGCGGGCGGTTGCCACAAAATTACGAAGATTAAAGGCGCGTACAGCTACAACGTAGAGGAATATGGATTAGCGCTCGCAAATGCGCATGGCTGCGACCTGACACCAGAAGAGTTTGAGCAGAGGATTGCGCACCCGGACATTTTTGAGCCGTCCTACGCTTGGAATGCCAGCGAAGCCATTTGCAATAAGCTTGGCCTGACAATCAAGTCTATCAACCAGAAGCATGTGCCGTGCATCATCGATCACGACATTTACTCCGAGACGCTCGGCAAGACCATCGAAGCCGGCCGCTGCATCGGCATGTCTGCCGTCGTGGCCATCGAGACAATGCAGGGCATCACCATCGAAGAGGAGACCATCGGCAAGGTCTACGGCCCGGAAGACGGCGATATGTGCGATTGGCAAATCATCGGCGAGCCGAACACCGAGTTCCATGTTGTGAAGCCTGCAACCGTTGAGCATACTTGCGCGACGGTTGTCAATCGTCTGCCGAGCCTCATTTGTGCACCGGCCGGTTATGTTACTGCCGATCAGCTTGACCCGAACAAGTATCTCACGTATCCGATGGAGTTCTATTGCTGATTAAAGCAAGAAAATACTAAAAAGAAACAAGTGAATTTCGCCGCTCGGTGTAAAAACCGGGCGGCTTTTCTTGTCTAAACTGCGAAAATGTGCTATATTATAAATGATAAAGTACCATGAGGATAGGAGAAATAAATATGCGCATTTTAATGCTTGGAAACAGCTATATTTTTACAAATGATCTGCCGAGTATACTGGCGGAAATCACGGGTGCCGAAGTAGTACAGAACACACGCGGCGGTGCACGCTTACGTGAGCAGCTGAACCCTGAAACAAGGCTCGGCGCAAAAGCATTGGAGCTGCTGCAAAATGAAAAATGGGATTACGTCGTTTTGCAGGAGATGAGCAACGGCCCTATCACAGCAAAGGAAAGCTTTATGCAGAGCGTGAAAGATTTGTGCGGTAAAATTCGTGAAAACGGTGCCGTACCTGTTCTGTATGCGACATGGGCATACCAAAAAGACGGCAAACAGCTTCAAAAATTCGGTATAGATTACGATGAGATGTACCGCAAAATGCACGAAGCCTATGCAGAAGCGGCAGAGAAAAACCACACGCTGCTCGCCGATGTCGGCAGTGCATTTTATGAAAAAACCGAAACCGAGAATCTTTTCAACGACGATGGCAGCCATCCGAACGAAGCGGGCTCGAACCTTGCCGCCGAAACGATTGCCGAAGTCATTTTAAAGGATGCAAACGCATAATGTATCCCTACTGTGCATACGCTGTATCGGAAAAATACGGCGAAACGGGGGAGCGATATGTTAGAACGCATCGGAGAAATGCATGGGCGAGAGGTTATTAGTGTTTTGGATGGCTCGCGCATCGGGTACCTCGGTGATATTGAATTTGATACACAGCAGGCGGCATTGACGGCGATCGTGGTGTACGGCCGTCCGCGCTTTTTCGGATTGTTTGGCAGAGAGAATGACTGTGTGATCCCATGGAGCGCTGTGAAGACCATTGGGGAGGATGCGGTGCTGGTCGATCACATTCCCGTAAAGCGGACACCGAAGCGCAGCTTCTTACAAAATTTCTTTGAAAACGGATAGAAAACACTTGCTTTACCCGGCATGTTGTGCTATAATAGTTCAGCGATTTGCAGATTCTGCAAGCAAAAACGCACGCCGAGGCTCTCGGATTGGTGCCGCGAAAGCGGTTTTCCCCGAAAATATCAGCCCGGCGGAGGAAAAACCAAGGAGGTATTTTCAAATGGCAGTCGTATCAATGAAGCAGCTTCTGGAGGCCGGTGTTCACTTCGGTCACCAGACAAGAAGATGGAACCCGAAGATGGCACAGTACATCTTCACGGAGAGAAACGGTATCTACATCATCGACCTGCAGAAGACCGTTAAGAAGCTCGAAGAGGCTTACAACTTCGTTCGTGACCTTTCCATGGAAGGCAAGAGCGTTCTCTTCGTAGGCACGAAAAAGCAGGCTCAGGAGTCCGTTAAGGAAGAGGCTCTCCGCGCAGGCGCTTACTATGTAAACGCTCGTTGGCTTGGCGGCATGCTCACCAACTTCACGACCATCCGCCGCAGAATTCAGAGACTTGCACAGCTGCGCAAGATGCAGGAAGACGGCACCTTCGAGCTGCTCCCGAAGAAGGAAGTCAGCAAGCTTGAGCTTGAGATCGAAAAGCTCGAAAAGTATCTTGGCGGCATCAAGGACATGAAGGAGTTCCCGGGCGCACTGTTCATTGTTGACCCGAGAAAGGAAAGAATCGCTGTTTCCGAAGCTAAGAAGCTCGGTATTCCGATCGTTGCAATCGTAGATACCAATTGCGATCCGGACGAGATTGACTACGTTATCCCGGGCAACGACGACGCTATCCGCGCTGTTAAGCTCATCGCAGGTGCTATGGCTAACGCTATCATCGAAGGCCGCGAGGGCCGTATGGGTGCTGCTGCTGAGGAGACCGAAGAAGCTGCTGCAGAGACCGAGGAATAATTTAATTTCGGTTAAAAATTCCTTTTGTTTGATATAGAGTTTAAGATTCTACAAGGAATGGTGATTTGAAATGAATTTCACAGCTAAGGACGTTGCAGATCTGCGCGCTAAGACAGGCTGCGGCATGATGGATTGCAAAAAGGCTCTCACAGAGGCTGAGGGCGATGTAGAGAAGGCAACCGAGATTCTCCGCGAGAAGGGTCTTGCAGCTTCCGTTAAGAAGGCAAGCCGTATTGCAGCTGAGGGTGTTGCATACGCTATGGTCAGCGAGTGCGGTAAGGTTGGCGTTGTGATCGAAGTCAACGCTGAGACCGACTTCGTTGCGAAGAATGCTCAGTTTATCGATTTCGTTAAGACCTGTGCCGAGACCGTTATCTATGAGAACCCGGCAGACGTTGAAGCTCTCCTTGCAGCTAAGGCACACGGCTCCGATATGACCGTTGACGCTATGCTGAAGGATAAGATTCTCACCATCGGCGAGAATATCAAGATCCGTCGTTTCGTCCGTTACGAGGGCGACTGCGTTGCTTACGTACACGGCGGCGGCAGAATCGGCGTTCTCGTTCGTTTTGAGACCGAGAACATTCCGGCAGAAGTTCTCAACGAGTGCGGCAAGGACGTCGCAATGCAGATTGCCGCTCTGAATCCGGCTTATCTCGATAAGTCCACGGTTCCGGCTGAAGCACTCGATAAGGAAAAAGAAATCCTCATGGTTCAGATTCAGAACGATCCGAAGAACTCCAAGAAGCCGCAGAACATCATCGAGAAGATGGTTACCGGCAGAATCGGCAAGTTCTATGAGAACAACTGCCTCCTGCAGCAGGCGTTCGTTAAGAACGGCGACCTCTCCGTTGAGCAGTACATTGCTGAGGAAGCAAAGAAGGCCGGCGGCACGATGAAGGTTACGGATTTCGTTCGCTTCGAGAAGGGCGAAGGCCTCGAGAAGAGAAACGACGATTTCGCAAGCGAAGTTGCCAACATGGTTAAATAATTGATTCTTTGAATCAGCACACCCCGAACGATTTTGCGTCGTTCGGGGTGTTTTTGTATCGTATAACTTTTGGGAAATATAAAATGTGCCCCGACAAGACATCAAAATCTTGCCGAGGCGCAGAATAACCGATTTTTAATTTGCGTAGCGCGTGTAATAGGTAAGGTCGCCTTCCATGCCGAAAAGCTCGCTGCGGGTGATCTGCCGACCCCAAGAGATCTGGCAGTTTTCATAATCTACATTCACTTCCGTCACGGTAATGGTATCGGTATCCCAGTCGATATCCGTCACGATCATCGAGTGCTCATACCAACCCATGCGGATGTGATCGCCGATGCGCAGCTCGTCAAAGTCATAAAACTCCGTAATCGGTGCATCGTAGCCGAACAGCAGGTCACTGATGAGGGAAGCGTAGCCGAGGCATTGCGTTTCGTCTTCGTACTGCGGGAAAAAATCATCCATCAGACCGTTATAAATGTTGCAGTTTCCATAACCATAAACGGAATGGTTGCACGGCGTGTCTGTAACGCACATGGCAATTTCGTCTGCCGTCATTTCGCTTGTGTCCACACCGACATGGTTCCAGTACATGCCGTTTGGAAAATAATCTTCAAGCAGCTCAAGCCGTGTCTGCACGCCTTGCTCCGCAAGATTGCCGCTTGAAACAAATAGTGGCACAGAGCTGTATGCATCTACAAGCTCTGCGGTGTCTTCTACTTCGCCAGCCGGCAAAATGCGCTCTTTCGCGGCATAGGAAGACGCGGCATTCATTTCCGAAGCTTCTTCTTCGGCTTCCTCAACTTCATCGTTGCCCGCGTCGTAGACGTACATTTCCACCTGCTCGTCAGCTGCGCCAATCGCTGCAGTGTATGTGAGGGATTCTTCCACGCTTTCCACTGGATTCCCTTGCAGGAACAGCAGACCAAACGCGGCGGCGGATATCGTCACGGCTGCCACCGGCAAGACGATTGGTAGGGAAGAGAGAAGATGTTCACGTCGGTTTTTCGGTTCTCTAAAGTGATTTTGCGGCATAAATACGCTCCTCAGAACAGCATCCGGCAGCAGAAGCTTGCTGCCCAAAATTACTCTATTATATAGAATACTATGCATTTGTGACGTACGTATGACGAAAATCAACAAAATTCCTGTATTTTGATAAAAAAGTGCCCGCAGCGGAAAAACTGCGGGCACCAAACGTATCTGTTAGTCTTCGATTGCGGCTTTGCGACTCAAAACGCCGTGGAAGAACGCGGGATCAAACTTCGGCTTTCTCTGATAGGTGTAAAGGCCGTTCTGTTCCTGCTCCACGTCGGTCAGCTGCGTGTAGCAAAGACCGAACATTTCACTGTTATCAAGCAATGCGTCTGTAAGGCCCTTAAAGCGCGTGAGGAATTCTTCTTCGGTCTTCGGACCGGTGCCGTAGCCCCAACCGCTCTCGTCCTGACTCCACTGAATGCCGCCGTATTCGCTGACGAACGTCGCTTCGCCCTTGTAGGTCTGGCGGTGCGCGTGGTTGTCAAACAGTGTTCCCTCGGTCATTAGCTTGTCATAGTGCTCCTTAAAGATCTCCGGGTTCTGCTCGTAATCATGCACGCAGAAAATATCAGTTGCCACATGATAGTTGCCGCTCGTATCAATACACGGACGGGTAGGATCAAGCGCTTTCGTTGCTCTGTAGACGATGTCGAGTGCGTCGTCAAACTGTTTCCTGCCGTCAGTATCCCATGTCTCGTTGTACGGACACCAGCCGACAATAGCCGGGTGGTTAAAATCGCGGCGGATCTCTTCCGTCCACTCCGGTAAAATGCCGTAAACGGAATCGGCATAGGAGGAATCGAGACCCCAGTTCGGGAATTCGCCCCAAACGATATAGCCTAAGCGGTCCGCGTGGTAGAGGAAGCGCTCTTCAAAAATCTTCTCATGCAGTCTGGCACCGTTGAAACCGACGGCAAGGGAGAGCTTAATGTCGTTTTCAAGCGCTTCGTCGCTCGGCGCAGTGTAGATGCCATCCGGATAGAAGCCTTGGTCGAGCACCAGACGCTGGAAAACAGAGCGGCCGTTGATGCGGAACTTGTGGCCGTCCAGGCGCACTTCGCGCAGACCGAAATAACTCGTGACGTTATCTTCACCGAAAGCGAATGCAACGTCATACAGATTGCCGCAGCCGACATCCCACAGATGCTTTTCGCTCAGCTTTATCGTGAATGTATGCGTGCCGCAGGCGTTTTCTGCTGTGTAGCTGCCCATTTCTTTGCCTTCAAACGAAGCCGTTGCTGTGAGGTTTGCCGTACCGACCAGCTCTGCGGTCACCGTCACCGTGCCTGCAGTGATGTTCGGATAATACTGCACGCGGGAAATATAAGCCTTCGGGGTGAACTCCAGCCATACGGTCTGCCAAATGCCCGTGGTGCGCGTGTAGAAGCAGCCGTATGAGTTATATTGCTCGCTCTGCTTGCCGCTCGGGATGAGGCGGTCGCGCGTATTATCTTCGGCGTAGACGGCAATTTCATTTTCGCCCGCTTTTAAAAGTGCGGTCACGTCAAACTCAAACGAAACATAGCCGCCCTTGTGTGTGCCGGCAAGCTTGCCGTTCACAAAAACTTTTGCGCAATAATCCACAGCGCCGAAATGCAGCACGGCGCGGCCCTTCAGCTGTTTTTCTGTGACCGTTACAGTGCGCTTATACCACACACCGTACATGAAATCCGTGTGCTGCACACCGGAAAGTTCGCTTTCCGGGCAGAACGGCACGGTGATCTCCCCGCTGAGCGCTGTGCCGACCTTCTGTAAGCCGCGCGCCTCACCGCTGCGGCCGTTATCGATCTCAAACGCCCATGTGCCGTTCAGGTTCATCCAGTTTTCGCGCACAAACTGCGGGCGCGGATATTCTTTCCTCGGTATATTACTCATTTTTCGTACATCCTTTCCTCGAAAAGACGGCAAATCCCAATTTCTGCCGCGCTTTTTGATTACGGTTTCATTGTACGCGATCTCTTTGTAAAATACAATGTCGTATCATGTGCGGAAATTGACTTATTCTATTGCGACACATAGAATTTTTGAGTATAATTAAAGCAAAGGGGGCGTCAAAATGGAGATTACAGATATTCGCCACGATTGGCCGGAAAAAGCCGGGTTTACACTTGTGCGCCCAACAGGCATTGAAATCTACACGTTTTTGCACTTTATGAACAGCGTGGAGATTGAAATTAACAGGGAAAAGGTCACAGTAAGACCCGGCGCGTGTATTTTCTATGCGCCGGATGAACCACAGTGGTTTCACTCAGACAGTAACCTCACGCACAACTGGGCGCATTTTGCACCTGGCTTTCGCGTGCAGCTTTTGCGCTATCGTATTCCAGAAAACACACTGCTTTATCCACGTGCGGCAGAGTTTATCTCCGGCCTTTTCCGAAAAACGGAAGCTGCATTTTTCTCTAATGAACCGTTTCGGGAGGACTTGTTGGAAGCATACACCACAGAATTTCTTGTGCGTTTCTCCCGCGCCATAGCGGAAGAAAACTACTCACCTGCGGTCAGCCGTGCAGATAGGGAAAAGATGCAGAACCTGCGTCACACGGTGCTTTCTGATCCGGAAAAGCACTGGACTGTGCCGCAAATGGCATCGCTTGCGTCTGTCAGCGCTTCGCACCTGCATGCGTTATACCGCGCGGTTTTTGGTACATCGCCCATGCGCGACCTGATTGAAGCGCGTATTCGTTATGCACAGTCTTTATTGCTCTCCGGCAGTGACTTGCCCATCACGGAAGTTGCCGAGCACAGCGGATATGCAGACCCATACCATTTCATCCGCCAGTTTAAACGCATCACCGGCGAAACACCGGCCGCGTACCGCCGTGCAAGACGATAAAGCGGTAAAAGAAAAAGCCTTATTCCGCCCCCAAAAGGGAAGAATAAAGCTTTTGTTTTTCTTTAAAATTTGCTTGTCTGTTGTTAACAAAACAGAATAATTCCATAAAGAAACAGCGCCAATCTGTAATTTGACGCTGTTTTCGACTATATTCAGTTCAGCACAAAGAACTGCTCATACCAAAGGATAAACGTATAGAACGACCAGATCTTCTGCATGTTCAGCGCCTTGCCGCTCTTGTGGTCGTCGAGCAGCTTCATCAGCTCGCTTGTCACGAAGAATTTCTCCGCAATATCGCTCTGGAACGCCGCCTTGACCTTGTTGTAGTACTTATCCTCACGCAGCCAATCGTTCAGCGGAACAGGGAAGCCGAGCTTCTTTTTGTTCGCGGTACGCTCCGGCAGCTGCTTGATAGCCGCGCCGCGCAGGGCGATCTTCGTCGTTTCGTTTGCTGCACGGTAGCGGGAAGGAATGCGTGTGGAAAGCTCCAGCATCTTTTTATCGAGGAACGGTACGCGCAGCTCAAGGGAGTTTGCCATACTCATGCGGTCGGCTTTCAGTAGGATGTCGTAAATCATCCACGTGTGCATGTCCACATACTGAAGCTGGGTCGGCTCGTCGAGATTCGATACTTCGTCGAAATAGCGCTTGCTGTATTCCTCCGGAACCTTGCTCGCGATGGGACGCTTCAAGAATTTTTGGCGCTCTGCGCTCTGGAAAACGTAGTTTGCGCGCATAAAGCGCTGATACGGCTCCATGGCGCCGCGCACGAGGAAGTTTTTGCCCTTGAAGTTCGGGCAGTGCTTTGCGACCGTGCCGAGGACTTTACGCACCGGACGCGGTACCTTATGCGAATAGTGGTCAAAGTGTCCGCCTGCAAGATACATCGGGTAGCCGCCGAACAGCTCGTCCGCACCTTCACCGGAAAGCACGACCTTCACATAGCGGCGGGCATTTTTGGCGAGGAAGTAGAGCGGGATCTCCGAGGGGTTCGGCAGCGGCTCGTCCATGTAATACTGAATCTCCGGTACCGCGTCGAAGAACTCATCTGCGGAAACCTTATTCGCGATGTTCGGTACGCCGATGACATTGGAGAAGTCCTGCGCATACGGCAGCTCGCTGTATTTTTCCTCCTCGTAGCCGACGGAGAATGTCTTGACCTTCTTCGTACCCTTGGAGATTTCTTTCACAACATAGCTGGAATCCACGCCGGAGGAGAGGAAGCAGCCGACCTCAACATCGGCAATCTGGTGCATGGAGACGGACTCCGTGAACTCCTTTGTGATGGCGTCCTCCCAGTATTCAAGCGATTTGTCGTCTTCAATCTTGTATTCGATCTTATAGTAACGCTCCACTTTCAGTTCGCCATTTTTGTAGGTGAAGCAGTGTGCGCCGGGCAGCTTGAAGACATTTTTAAAAATTGTGCGCTCGTCCGGACTGTACTCGTAGGAAAGGTACAACGGGATCATATCCTCGTCGAGCTCTTTTTCAAAATTCGGGTGAGAGAGAAAGCTTTTGATCTCGCTGCCGAACATGAATTCCTTGCCCTTTTTGTAGTAATAGAACGGCTTGATGCCGAAAATATCGCGTGCACCAAAGAGCTCTTTTGTGTTCTTGTTCCAGATGATGAAAGCAAACATGCCGCGCAGACGGTCAAGGATTTTTTTGCCGTATTCCTCGTATCCGTGCAGAATCGTTTCGCTGTCTGTCTTTGTGGTGAAGACGTGTCCGGCCTTGATAAGCTCTTCGCGAAGCTCCTGATAGTTGTAAATTTCGCCGTTAAAGAGCAGCACGAGCGAGCCGTCTTCGTTTAAAATCGGCTGTCTGCCGCCCTCGAGGTCGATGATGGAAAGGCGGCGGAAACCGAGGGCAATGCCGTCGTCAATGTAATAATGGGCATCATCCGGGCCGCGGTGCTTGATGCGGTCGGCCATTTTATGGATGACTTCTTCTTTATCGAACGTTCCGTAGTTGTGAATATAACCGGCAAAGCCGCACATACAAAACGCCTCCTTATGCTTTTATTGTTGGATCAGGGAAGAATATTTCGGCTTAAGTTTTTTGCCGCACGCTAAAATGCACGCGCGTGCCAACACTTCCAGCGCGTCGAGATAACCGGGCCCAAGCTCGTTATCGCGCTTGATGATGGAGATCTCCGTGCAGCCTAAAATAATAGCGTCGCAGCCGTCCGCGCGCAAAGCGTCGGAAACGGCGCGGAATTTTACCATGTCCGCCGGTTCACCTGCTTTTACGCAGTCGTAAATGAGCGACATTACGTTCTGCTGCATTTCGTCGTTCGGCAAAACGTAGGAAAGACCCGCATCGGTCAGCGCGGTTTGAAATAAGCCCATGTGCACCGTACCGGTTGTCGCCATAATGCCGGGCTTTTTGCAGCCGGCTTCTTTTAGATATGCTGCCGTTTCGCGCACCATGTGGATAAACGGAATGTGTACGCTGCTTTGCAGTTCATCGTGAAAGCTGTGTGCCGTCACGCACGGGGTAGCGAGTGCGCACACACCCAGCGCCTCCAATTTCTGTGCGATGTCGATCATCGGCGGCACAGGGGAGGGCTTTGTATGGTCTAAAATGTATGCGGTCCGATCCGGCACACTCGGGCGATTGAATATGATCGCGTCAAGATGCTCCTGATCGGTGCGAGCATCGGTCATGTCGGTGATAAGCTCTAATAAATACGCCGTCGCCATGGGGCCGAGTCCGCCGATAACGCCTAAACTGTTCATCAGTCACGCAGTCCTTTGTTGTTAAAATAACGCTTGTACTTTTCAAAGTAGTTGTGCTGGTTGCGGCGGAACATCAGCCAGCGCATCAGGCTGCGGTCTTTCTTGTAATAATACGAGTTAACCACTTTACCTTCGTCGATGAGCTTTTTCGCTTCCGCTTTCACGGCGGTGTCCGGACAATAGTCAAAGATGATCTTCGTCGGGATGATTGTGTACAGCACTTTATTTGTGGCAATGGTAAGATCCATGGGCTTGTTGTAGATGACGTCGTCCGCAAGCCATTTTGCAATGTTGTAGCCCGCAGCCGTTACGAAATAGCTGCTGCGGCCCTGTCGCAGGTTCATCTCGAAGAGCTTATATTTGCCGTCACGCTCGTCGTACTTCATATCGAAGTTTGCAAAGCCCACGTAACCGATGCCCTCAAGAAAGTTTTTCATCGTCTCGTTCAGCTTTTCGTCGTAGCCGTTGATGATGGCCGCATAGCTGCCGATGCCCTCCGGGGAATGCTCCTCAAGCACGGCATTGCCGAGTGCAATGAGCTTTACTTTTTTATCCTTGCCGCAGTAGCAGTTCATCACGCGCATTTTAGAATCGTCACCCGGGATGAATTCCTGCAAAATGAGGTGATCTTTGTAAGAGGAACCGTAGATGGCGTCCAAAATCGCATCAAATTCCTCGCGGGTGTTTGCAACGAAAACCTTCTTTTTGTGCGGGAATTTGCAGTTCCAATATGCCACGCTGTTCGAGGGCTTGATGATGACCGGGAAGTCGAAAGGCAGCTCAAGATTCTTGTGGTTCTCATACGTGCAGGTTGTTGTCTTCGGGAACGAGAAGCCATGCTCCTCGCAGACCTGATAAAAGCTTTCCTTGATGGAAAGGCGCATTAAAAGCTCTTCGCTGATGCACTCGAATTCATAAATGCCGCGCAGCTTCGTCTGGTTGCGCACAAGCATTTTGATGTAGTTGTCGCCGCAGGGGACGAGCAGTAATCTCTGACCGGAGAAGTTCTTTGCAAATTCCGTCAGCGTGCGAACAAACACGTCGTCTTCTTCAAGGCGCGGTTCTACCTTTAAAACTTCCACAATGTGGCTGTGCGTGCAGGCGGGGAGGATGCCCTTGCCGACCGCTACGCTTTTGTACCCGTAAGCCTCGTGGAAAGAACGCGCCATGCCGTATACGTTGATGTCACTGCCGAGCAGAACCGGCAGAAAATCTTGTTTTTTCAATGCTTCTGTATTCATGATCTTCATTTTCCTTCCAAATACTTACGCGGTCTTTGCGTCTGTGTGCTCCGCATAGCCGTTGAGAATATCATCGTTAAAGAACTGGTCGTACCACACGAGGAACGTGTAGACCGTCCAAACGCGGCGGCTGTTGTCCGCCTTGCCGTTTTTGTGGTCGTCCAGCAGCTTTACGAGCATGTCGGTGTTGAAGTATTTCTGTGCCACTTCGCCCGTGAACTTCTCCTTTACGATGTTGTAGTACTTGTCTTCCTTGAGCCACACACGTGTCGGCACGGGGAAGCCGAGCTTCTTTTTGCCGGCCCACTTTTCGGGCATGCGGCGCAAAGCGGCCTTGCGCATCGCAAACTTCGTGTTCTCGTCGTTTACACGGTACTTGAGCGGGATGCGCTCCGCAAGCTCCATAATCTTCTTGTCGAGGAACGGCACGCGCACCTCAAGGGAGTTTGCCATGCTCATTTTATCCGCTTTCAGAAGAATATCGCCGACCATCCAGGCGTTAAGGTCAACGAACTGCATTTTCGTTACCGGGTCTTTGTCCTTTACGCGATCATAGAACGGCTTTACGACTTCTGCCGGGGACGGTGCATCGGTCTTAATTTTAAGGAGCTTCTTGCGTTCTTCCTCAGTGAACATGTACGCGTTGCCGATGAAGCGATCTTCGAGCTTTTTGCCGCGGCGGATAAGGAAGTTGATACCGGATTTCTTCGGCAGGTGCGAAGCGATTTTGCCGATAAAGCGACGGATGGGGAACGGGATCTTATCATAAGCCGGTACGGCGAGCGGTTCTTTATAAATGTTGTAGCCGCCGAAAATTTCATCGGCGCCCTCGCCGGACATCACGACCTTCAAATATTTGGAAGCCGTGTTGCACACGAAATAGAGTGCCACGGCGGACGGGTCGGCAAGCGGCTCGTCCATGTGGTACTGAATCTTGCCGAAGTTGCCCCAGAACTCTTCCGGGGTAATCGTCTTGCTGTAATTCTTCACCGGAATCAGCTCGGAAAGCTCCTTTGCGTAGCTGATCTCGTTGTATTTTTCGCCGTTGTCAAAGCCGACCGTAAACGTCTTGTCCACATCGGCAGAGCAGGCCACATAGCTGGAATCCACGCCGGAGGAAAGGAAAGAGCCGACTTCAACGTCCGCAATCTTGTGTGCGTTCACGGAGTCGTCAAAGGTCTTTTCAATCTCGTCTACCCAATATTCAAGCGGCTTGTCTTCTTCCGCGTTGAATTCCGGGATCCAGTAGCGCTGTATATCCATTTTGCCGTCTTTGTAGAAGAAATAATGTGCAGGCGGCAGCTTGTAAACGTTCTTGAAGAACGTCTCGTAGCCCGGAGAATACTGGAAAGAAAGGTAGCCCTCCAGTGCGCGTTCATTCAGCTCGCGCTTAAAGTGCGGGTGTTCCACAAAGCTCTTGATTTCGCTGCCGAACATCAACGTGCCCTGCATCTTTGCATAGTAAAACGGCTTAATGCCAAAGTAATCGCGCGCGCCGAACAGCGTTTTCGTATTCTTGTCCCAAATGATGAACGCGAACATGCCGCGCAGCTTATTGAGCAGGTCGGTGCCGTATTCTTCAAAGCCGTGCAGCAGCACTTCGCTGTCCGTTTTCGTTGTGAATACATGGCCTGCCTTTAAAAGGTCTTCGCGGAGAGACTGATAGTTATAAATCTCGCCGTTAAACATGAGAACCTTGCTTTTATCTTCATTCAAAATCGGCTGTCTGCCGCCCTCGAGGTCAATGATGGAAAGTCTGCGGAAACCGAGCGAGATCTCGCCGTCCATATAATAGTCGGCGTCGTCCGGGCCGCGGTGACGGATGCGGTCTGCCATAGCGTGCAGCACGGGCTCCATAAGCTGTGTTTCGCCGCCGTCAATATAACCTACAAAACCACACATACAGTTTGCCTCCTTTTTGCGGTTGGTTTACTTAGTTTTCCTTGTGTTCGTTTTCGGTATTCTCAATCAATGCAAAAAGCGAGGGCGCCCAATCGGGATATTCCGCCGAGAGCATCTCGCCGGAAAGCTGTGGCAGGTCGTCTTTTTTAACGGCCTCGTCGTCCGACACTTTTTCGCCGAGCAGCATCACGCGGCTTTTGGCACGCGCCAGCTGCATACGGCCGTCGGTCAGCGCCTCACTCAGTCCGTCCTTCGTCTCAAAAAGAGCCGAGGGATTTTTCGGGTTCGCCGTATACAGCATGCGGAACGCGTTATACACAGCGCCGCTCAAATACAGCGTGATCTCTTTTGTTAAAGATTTGCTATTGATTTTTTTCAGAATACCAAATACAATATGTAAGGAGTTCGATATTATTTTTCGGCTCACGTTGGGGAGACCATCGTGCGTGTCTTCCTCCTCCGTTTCCGGCACATGCAGCTTTTCGCCCTGCCGGTGCGGTGTTTTGCCCAGCAGATAATCACAGGAGACCCCGTAATAATCCGCCGTGCGCACAATGAAGTCCAAACCGCATTCACGTATGCCTTTTTCGTAATGAGAGAGCAGCGCCTGCGAGATGCCAAGGTCTGCGGCAGCCTTTTTCTGGCTGATACCCTGTTCCTTGCGCAGCAGTGTCAGAATGCGCGGAAAATCACTGTTCACAAAAGTTTCACCACCTGAGTCAAAAAATAACACACTGTAAATTATAAACGAAATTATCCGAGAAGTAAACAGATAAACGAACCTTTTTTGCGGGTTTTCCCGCGAATTTTTGGTGAAAGGGACGCAACGGCAGCGTTTTACCGTCCCGGAAAGGAAAAACGCATGAAATCTTACACCATTCATTTAATCCGCCACGGTATATGTGAGGGCAATTTGGAGGGTCGTTACATCGGCCGCACACAGTCTCCGCTTGCGCAGGAGGGCATTCAGGCACTTTTGGAGCTGAAACGTAAGGGCATTTACCCCGAAGCAAAAAAGTACTACGCCAGCCCGTGTGTGCGCTGTGTCGATACGCTGAAGGTCTTATATCCCACTGCCGACCCGGAAGTTATTTTAGAGCTTGCCGAGTGCGACTTCGGCGATTGGGAAAATAAAAAAGCCGAAGAATTGAAAAACGACCCGAAGTTCGTCGCCTGGATGAACGGTGGCCAGCACGAGGCCCCGCCGAACGGCGAAAGCAGCATCGTATTTATGCAGCGTGTCTGTGCGGGCTTTGAGATGCTCGTTAAAAACATGATGATGACGGGAGATGAGAGTGCCGTGCTCGTCACACACGGCGGCGTCATCATGACGATCTTAGCGGCTTACGGCTTGCCGCGCGCCAAAATGACCGACTGGATGTGCGAAAACGGCCACGGCTACTCCATGCGTATCGACCCCATGCTTTGGGGGCACGGCATGGCGGCAGAAGTCTACCAAATGCTGCCTATCATCGAACAGGGCGAAAAGCGCGAATACAGCGTCATCGATATTGCAAGAGAAGCCGCCGACCGCGCTTACGGCCAGAAAGAAGACGGCAAAACGGAATAGTTTTCCGTAACCCGGACAGAATATGAAGACAGACCGCCGAATGCGTGAAATACGCCGCGGCGGTCTGTTTCTATGTACGGATGATTTTCTTCTTTCTGAGCAGCTGTTTTGCTGTCGGTTTTTCGATAAGATAGGTGAAAAACGCCGCCAAAAGGAGCGCACACGCCCAAAACAGCACCGTGTACTTCACCTGCCAAGCAAAGTGCCACGGCTCGCCGCCTGCGGATTGCGGCCACGCGGCAGCGCCCTCCGGGGCATCCGGGTAATACGGAATGCGCCACGCTTTCAGCTTTAAAAGCACCGTGCTGTGCCAGATATAGAAATTATAGGAGACCGCCGACAAAAAAGCAGCTATGCGGTTTGAAAACAGCCATTGCACGCCTTTCGGTGCAGCATCCAAAAGCAAAATGAAAACGCAGATCATCGCAGAAAACAGAAAGCGGTAATCCACCTGCCAGCGCTGGATGATTGCCGCACGGCTCAGCCCGTCATTTAACATACACACAATGGCAGCACCGTTGAACAGAAGCAGCATCAGCGCCGCAAGCGGCAGAACGCGGTTTTGTTTCCATTCGCGCTCGCGCCATATCCGTAGGCGGCAGAAGAAGAGCGCACACAGCATACCGTTTCCATATACACCCAAAAACGCCGGGAACTGGTTGATGCGCAGGCTTTCTGCGTTGCCTTGCGGCAGATGTGCAAAAAGCACGATATACACCTGCGCCAAAACGGAAAGCACCGCCCAGCACACAAGCGGAAAGCGACGGAACACGCGCGCGAGCAAAGGGAAGACGAGATAAAACTGCATTTCCACGCCGAGTGTCCACAGTGCTGTCGGAAATTTTGTGCCGATGTAGCTTTCCGGCCAAAACGTCTGCGTAAACGTCAGGTGCGCAAAAATATCCTGCAAGTATTGCTTGATATTCGCGTAATCCGAAGGCCGCACCCAGAAAATGAGGTAGAGAAGCAAGCACAAATAATACGATGGCAAAATGCGCGCCGCACGCTTTTTAAAGAATGTGCGCAGGTTATCCGGCTCCGGCGCAAGCGGGTCGGTCATTTGCCGCGCATAGGGCAAAAAGAGGCAGAATCCCGAAATCAGCAGCATCACGTCTACAAACATGTAGCCCGTGCGCGGCACCCAGTTTAAGCTGAAATTCCGCACGCCCATAAACTGCAGCAAATTGCTTGGAAACAGATTTTGCAGCCAGGATTGCTGCCACGAATGAAACCCGGCAACGATCAAAATGGAATACGCGCGTATGCCGTTTAATATGCCAATGTAGTCGCTTCTTTGCTTCATAGATTTCTCTCTTTCATAGCCCCTGATTTTTATAACAAAAGCGCGCCGCAGCCCTGCACGACGCGCTTTGTTCAGGTTTTAAACCGCAATTATAACCGAATGATCTTTGTTGCCGTATTTTCCACAAAGCGGCGGTCGTGCTCCACGAAAATGACTGTGGGCACACACTCTTTTAAGAGCGTTTCAAGCTGCATGCGGGAAATAACATCGATGAAGTTCAGCGGTTCGTCCCACACAAGCAAATGTGCCTTTTCGCAGAGGCTCCGCGCAATGAGCACTTTTTTCTTTTGTCCCTCGGAAAAATCCTCCATGCGCTTTTCAAACTGTGTGCGCTGAAATTCCAGCTTGCGCAAGATCGATTTAAAAAGGCTTTCGTCAATGCCGCAATGCTCTGCATAGTCGCGCAGTGTGCCGGAAAGTCCCTCCGCGCTTTGCGGGATATACGAGACCACAAGCCCGCTTGCGGTTTTCAGCGTGCCGGCATGGGGAACATCTTCACCGCACAATAGCTTTATGATGCTCGATTTACCGCAGCCGTTTTTGCCCTGCAATGCCGCACGGTCGCCGCGGCGGATCTCAAAGCGCAGCGGAGGAAAGATGGGGCCGTCACCGTAATCAATAGAAAGGTCGTTTGCCTCTACCAAAAGGTCTTTCGGGTGGCGCAGCGTCGCAATCTGCAATTTCGTATCGGCCGATTCAATGTTTTTCAGCAGCGCGCTTTTTTCCTCCAGCGCATCGTTGCGGCGGGATTCAATGCTCTTTGCACGCTTCATCATCTTACGGCTTTTTTCACCCTCGTAGGCACGACGGTCAAGGGCCTTTTCCGTGCGCTCCGGTTTGAAACCGATCTTGCGGTCTTCCGCACGGTTTGACCATTCCGCGCTGCGGCGGGCAGCCGCCTCCAGCCGCTTCACATCCTTTTTGAGTTTCTCATTTTGTTGTAACTCAAATTGATCCTCGCGGTCTTTCTCCTGTTGCCACGTCGTAAAGTTGCCGCGCATCACCGTGATGTCCGCGCGGTTGATGGAAAGCACATGGTCGATGACTTCGTCCAGAAACGCACGGTCGTGGCTGACAAGGATGAACCCTTTTTTCGACTTCAAATACTGAGCCAGTGTGCCGCGCGCTTCGATATCGAGGTGGTTCGTCGGCTCGTCGATGAGCAGAAAGCTGTTTTCGCGGATAAATAAAATCGACAGCAGTACCTTCGTACGCTCGCCGTAGCTTAGCGTCGAGTAGGGGCGGTAAAGCAGTCCCGGGTCGGCGTCGAGTAAGTTGAGCTCACGCGTTAGCCGCCACATCTCAAAGTCCGGCACGATGCTCTCCGCAATCTCAAGCGGCGTATCGTCCGGATTTTCCACCTCAAACGGGAAATACTCAAAGTTGACCGAAGCGGAAATGGTGCCGCTGTACGCGTATTTTCCGAGCAGCAGATTTAAAAACGTCGTTTTGCCTCTGCCGTTGCGCCCGATAAAGCCGCACCGCCAGTTTGTATCTATGGAAAAAGACGCGTTTTCAAAGACGTTATCAAAGCTGCCTTCATAGCCGAAGGTCAGGTTTGACACCTGTATTAAAGACATAAATGTTCACCGTATTCTTTCCGAGCCTTATGCCGGATACGCGGTAACGGGGTAAGGCTCAATAGCCGAATACACCTTCGATGGATTCGTCGTTTATGATCCAATCCTGAACATCTATCTCTCTGAACCGATCGTGGTCATCGCGCACGATGACCCGTGCAATGCCTGCGTTGATGACCATGCGCTTGCACATGGAGCAACATACGGCGTTTTTCACATAGTCGCCGGTAGAGACCTCCTTGCCGACAAGATACAGCGTGGCGTCGATCATCTTATCGCGCGGGGCGCTGATGATGGCGTTTGCTTCCGCATGTACGCTACGGCACAGCTCATAGCGTTCACCGCGGGGAATATTTCTTTCCACGCGCACGCATTTGCCGATATCCGTGCAGTTTTTTCTGCCACGCGGCGCACCGACATAGCCGGTGGAGATCACTTCATCATTTTTTACGATCACAGCGCCGTAGTGACGTCGAAGGCATGTGCAGCGCTGGGAAACGGTCTCAGCCAGATCCAGATAGTAGTTCGTTTTATCTCTCCGATGGATATCATTCTCCACGAAGAACACCTCACTTTGCATTCAGGCACTCCGCAATCGGAAACTACACATATACGACTGCGTATCATCGTTCGCTTTTGCGCAAAACCGCAGGGGAGACGCCATAATTATTAAAATATATTGTAGCACATTGCATTTTGAACTGCAACCCCGTTTCCGGGTGTTTTGTGAAAAAGCGCGTAAGCGCCTGCAATAAAACCTTTTCTGCCGTCTTTACATCCCGTCGCCAAAATGGTACAATATATTATATTAAAGAACAAATTCAGGAGCTGTTTATGGGCGGCAATTTTTTGGGCGGCGCGGTGGCGCTGCTGTATTTTCTGATGTTTCAGCTGTGCGGCGTAACACTTGCCGCATGCTTTTTAAATAAAGAGCGGCGATATACACAAATGATTCTCGGCAGTGCCGCGGGCAGCGTGCTCTTAATGTGGCTGCCGTCGTTGTGGGCATTCCTGTTTTCGTTCAGCATCACAGCGCATGTTTTGGCGCTCATCTCACTGCTTATGCTGACGGTTGGCGCTGTGTTCTTAAAGCGTCCGAAGCTGCTTCCGAATGATTTTCCCGGCAAACGCAAAGCCTTCTACCGTGCAGAACGCACACTGCTTTTGCCGCTCGGCTTGTGGCTGCTGTTCGTGTTTTTGGTGCTGCACAGCTTCCGTTACCAAAACGGCGAGATCTGGTCGAGCCAATGCACCTACGGCGACATGAGTATGCACCTCGGGTTCATCACGAGTATCGCGGAACAGAAGACATTTCCACCCATGTATTCCATTTTGCCGGGCGTGAAGCTTTCGTATCCGTTCTTGTCGGACAGCATTTCTTCAAGCCTATATTTGCTCGGTGCGCCGCTGCGCTTTGCGTATGTGCTGCCGATGCTTTTTGCCGGGGCGCAGGTGTTTTTCGGCGCACATCTTTTCTGGCAACGCTGGCTGCGTGATAAAGCGAAGACCGCGTTAGCGGAGATTTTGTTTTTTCTAAACGGCGGCTTCGGCTTTGCGTATTTCTTCCCGAATCTGCAAAACGGAACAGATAATTTTACCCGCATTTTCACATCGTTTTATGAGACACCCACGAATCTTGTCAACCAAAATATCCGCTGGGTGAACGTCATTGTGGATATGCTCATCCCGCAGCGCGCAACGCTGTTCGGCTGGGCGGTTTTATTCCCGCTTTTATACGTGCTGTACCGCGCCGTTTATGAGCACTGCGAGCGGTATTTCATCATTGCCGGTATTTTTGCAGGCGGACTCGTCATGATTCATACGCATTCGTTCCTCGCGTTCGGACTCATTTGCGGCGTGTGGCTTTGCTTTGCACTGTGCCGCAGAGTGTTTCGGGGCAGCAGTGCTCATGTGCAGTTTACCGCAAAAGTCGCTGCACTCGTTTTGATGTTGCTCGCGTTCGGCGCGCAGTTCGTCACGCCGAAGCTCATCTCGCGCGAATCATCCGTGTTTCTGTATCTGGTTTTGGTTTGTGCTGCAGCGTTTGTTTTGTTTGTGCTCGCACTGCTCACCATGGCGATCCGCAAGGGTTTCGGTATACAGCTTGTAAAAACGTGGGGCGTATTCCTGCTCATCACACTGTTGCTTGCCGCACCGCAGCTTTTCACGTGGACATTCTCGCAGGCGAGCGGTGACAGCTTCATGCGTGGGTGGTACAACTGGGGCAATTTGCAGGACGGCTATTTGTGGTTCTATCTTGTGAATCTCGGCGTCACGGCACTGTTGTTCCTGCCTGCATTTTTCACGGCAGATCAGCGCCGGTTCACGGTCTGCGCTCCCGCAGCCGTCATTTGGTTCATTTGCGAGTTTGTCGTGTTCCAGCCGAATACCTATGATAACAACAAGCTGCTTTACGCCGCGTATTTTCTCGTCTGCGGCGTAGTCGCTTCGTATATGGTCGAGATTTACCGCCGCCTGCGCACACTGCCGGGCCGCCGCGCATTGGCTGTCGGCGCGCTCGTGCTATGCATGCTTTCTGCGGTGCTGACCATCGGCAGAGAGAGCATTGCGGGCTATTGCTTATACGGCGACAGTCAGCTCAAAGCAGCGGAGTACATTTATGAGAACAGCGAGCCGGAAGACACTGTGCTCACCGATATGCGCCATAACAACGAGATCGCGGCGCTGACGGGCAGAAACATCGTCTGCGGCTCCACAAGCTACGTGTATTTTCACGGGCTCGATTACACCGAGCGCGAAACGGACATGCAAAGTATGTTCTCCGCACCGCAGGCAAACTGTGCGCTCTTTGAAAAATACAGCATTGATTACATTCTGGTCTCCGCTTACGAGCGCAATAACTTCACCGTGAATGAAGCGGAGATCAAAGCGCTGTTCCCGTGTGTCTTTGACGAAAACGGCGTGCAGATCTATAAAGTGACATTTTAATCGAAAGGATATCCCTATGCAAAGACTTTCCGATATATCCACCATTCGAGCCGTCATGGAAAAGAACGGCTTCAGCTTTTCCAAAGCGCTCGGTCAGAACTTTCTCATCAATCCTTCCGTCTGCCCGCGCATGGCTGAGATGAGCGGCGCGGCAGACTGCGCAGGCGCCATTGAGGTCGGCCCCGGCATCGGCGTTTTGACCTACGAGCTTTCGCAGGTCTCAAAAAAAGTCGTCACCATCGAGCTTGATAAGCGCCTGTTGCCCGTTTTAGACGAAACACTTGCCGACTGCGATAACGTGAAGGTCATCAACGACGACGTGATGAAGATTGACTTGCACCGCGTCATCGAAGAAGAATTTAACGGGGAAGAGGTCGCTGTGTGTGCGAACCTGCCGTATTACATCACATCGCCGGTCATCATGAAGCTTTTGGAAGATCGTTTGCCCATCACGAGCATCACGGTTATGGTACAAAAAGAAGCGGCAGAGCGTTTGTGTGCACAGCCCGGCACGCGCGAGTGCGGCGCTGTCAGTGCGGCCGTGCAGTATTACGCCGAGCCGGAAATTTTGTTCGAGGTCAGCCGCGGCAGCTTTATGCCCGCACCGAATGTGGATTCCGCTGTCATTCAGTTGCGTATTCGAAAAGAACCGCCTGTGGATGTGCACGATGAAGCACTTTTCTTCCGCGTTATTCGCGCTGCGTTCGCACAGCGCCGCAAAACGGCCGTCAATTCCATTTCCAACACACTGCATATGTCGAAGCAGCAAGTGACAGACGCCTTCGAGCAAGCCGGGGTTCGGGCAAATTCCCGCGCCGAAGCACTCACGCTGCCGGAGTTTGCCGCTGTTGTCAATCAGCTTACCGATTAAGGAGATGCTTTTATGAACATGAACAAAAATGTACTTGAGCATATGGATAAAGCCGCATATATCATTTTGCTGTGCATCGCCGCCGTTGCCGTGCTCGTCTCCATGGTCACAGGGCCGCTCGGCTATAAAAGCCTTTCCATCGGCGCTGCCGTAAGCGCCGCCATCATTGCCGCTGCGCTCCTTTGGCACACGCTCCGCGCCGCCGCACCGAAATACAAACGATAAAATTTTCCGCATAGCAAAAGCCCCGCAATTACCGAACCAATCGGTTTTGCGGGGCTTTCTGTGTTTATAGTTTAAATAACGCCGAGCTCTTTCAAGGCGCGGTAAATGCCGTCGTCGTCCACATCTGTTGTCACATAATTTGCAGCCGCCTTGGCTTTTGCACAACCGTTGCCCATCGCAACGCCGAAGCCGACGTCGCGCAGCATGTCCACGTCGTTCGGGCCGTCGCCGAACACGAGAATTTCATCGTTTCTTATCCCGTAATGCGCTGCCATCGCCGGAATACCGATTTGCTTACCGCCGTTTTGCGGAAGAATATCATAGCAATAACCGACAGCATGTGTGATACGTACATGCTTCAGCGGCAAAATACGCGGCAAATAAATTTCCGGGTCGTATACCATAAGCTGATACACTTCGTGACAATCTGCACGCAATATATCGTAAACGGGCGGGGAGAGAAGATTATGCCGCAAAAAGTGATCTTCAATATGTTTCGCCGGAGTTGCGGCAAAGCACTCGCGCCCCTCGGCGATCAGGCAGGGGAAAGGCTCCTCTTTTTGCAGCTGCATCAAAAGACGAATGTCTTCCGGGTCGATCGCCAGCGTATGTAAAACCTTGCCGTTTTTATCGAAGCAATATTGCCCCGTCATCGCGGCAAAGCCGTCAAAATCAAAATAATCACGCAGGAAATACGTCATTGGCGTCACACGGCCCGTTGCAACGAATAGCAGAACACCATTTTCACGCGCCTTTTTTAGTGCATGCAGCGTCGAAGGCGGCATACGTTTATCCCGCCCGAGCAAAGTGCCGTCAATGTCAAAGAAAATGGCGCGAAAAGACATGGTACCTCCAAAAGAAAAAGCTTTCGCGCGGAAAGCCTTTTAGAAATTTATGCTCTCTCTTTATATTTTTCTACGATGAGATTTGCGCACTTGTAAATGTCGCCGCCGCCAAGCGTTAAAATGAGGTCGTTTTCCTTAGCGTGCGTCATCACATAATCCGCAATCTCCTCAAAGCTGCCAAACCAGCAGCTGCCGGGAATCTTCGCCGCAAGGTCGCTTGTGTGAATGTTATACGTGTTCGTCTCGCGCACGGCGAGAATTTCCGTCATCACAACATGCTGGGGGATGGAAAGCGCCTTTGCAAAATCATCCAGCAGCATTGCAGTGCGGGAATAAGTGTGCGGCTGGAATACCGCCCAAACCTCATGGTAGCCCATGCGCACGGCAGCGGAAAGCACAGCGGAAAGCTCTGTCGGGTGGTGCGCAAAGTCGTCGGCAACGGTCACGCCTTCAAATTTGCCTAAAATCTCAAAGCGGCGGTGTACGCCGGAGAAGTCCTCAAGCGCCTTTTTGATATGCTCGCCGTCCACACCCATGCCATGTGCCGCAGCGGCAGCCGCCAAAGCGTTCATCATGTTGTGCTCACCCGGCACGCGCAGGCTCACGCGGCAAACGCGCTCGCCCTTATACATAACGGTAAAGTCTTCGCAGACCGTATCTTCTTCGTTGAGCTCCGTCACGTAGTAATCGCTTTTATCCGTTCTGCCAAATGTGACGATCTCCGCATTCGTAATGCCCTCTACGGCGCGCATGGCGTTGGCGTTATCTGCATTGACGATGATGCGCTTTGAGGTCTGCAAGCAGAACTGATGAAACGACTTCACAATATTATCGAGCGTGCCGAAATAGTCGAGATGATCGGCATCAATATTTGTGATGATGCTGATGGCGGGGTGGAGCTGCAGGAACGTATCGACATATTCACACGCTTCGCAAACAATGTCCGCACTTTTGCCGACTCTGCCGTTGCCGTTGATGAAAGGCAGCTTGCCGCCGATGACGGCGCTCGGGTCACGTCCGGCTTCAATCAAGATCTGCGTGAGCATGCCGGTCGTCGTCGTTTTGCCGTGCGTGCCGGAAACCGCAATGGGGTTTGCAAACTTCTTCGTCAAAAGGCCGAGCATCACGGAACGCTCCAACGTCGGAATACCCTTTGCACGCGCCGCGACGAGCTCCGGGTTATCCTGCTTTGCAGCCGCCGTGTACACCACGACCTCCGCATCGCCGATATTCTCCGCGCGGTGGCCCATGTGCACCGGGATGCCGTAGCTGCGAATACGTGCGAGCGTGTCGGATTCATTGATGTCGCTGCCGGTGATGATATAATCCTTGTGGTGTAAAATCTCCGCCATAGGGCACATACCGGAACCGCCGATGCCTACAAAGTGCAGACGACGTACGGTATCGAGCAGGTTAACGTTTTTATCGGTCGTATTATTCTGATTCGTCATAACGAAAGAGTCCTTTCTGAATTGGCTTCACGCAAAACTTGTTTTGCGAAATTATCTGAAATTATGTAATACACTGTGTTATATCTCAAAAACATAGCTATGCGTCCGAAATTGCATACCCATACACATACATTATACCGCCAACGGGCAGAAAAATAAATAGCAAATTCAAAAAAGTATAAAAAAGTCTTTCAGGGCGCACAAAAGCCGCCCGTTTCCATAAAATGAAGCGGATGATAATTTGAAAGGTGGGGGAAATATGCCCATGATCAATACATTCGGCGTCATCGGCGGCGATGAGCGCATGAAATATTTGGCGCAGTCCATTGCGGCGGACGGTTACCCCGTGTGTGTCTGCGGTTTAGAAAAGCTCGGCACCTGCCGCGGCGCAGCGGAATGCGACCTGCCGCAGCTCGCGGCGAAAAGCTCCGTCATCCTTTTGCCGCTGCCCGCAACAAAGGACGGTCTGTTTTTAAACGCGCCGTATGCCGAAAACGAAATTCGTTTAGATGACGATTTTGCGCGTCTTTTTATGCACAAAACGGTGTGCGGCGGCATGCTTCAGCGGTTGACCGCCTCGTCTTCCCTGTGGCGTGAGATTGAGCCCGAAGACTACTACCGCCGCGAAGAGCTTGCCGTCGGCAACGCGATCCCAACGGCAGAGGGCGCAGTCGGCATTGCGATTCGCGAATACCCCGGCACGATAAACGGCGCAAAATGTCTCATCACGGGGTTCGGGCGCATCGGGAAAAATCTGGCGATTATCCTGCGCGGTATGGGTGCAGAGGTATTCTGCGCAGCGCGCAAAAAGGCCGATCTCATGCAAATGCGCGCGTTCGGCGTGCAGCCGTTGACGTACCGCGAGATCAGCAGAAGGTTCGATCTCATTTTCAACACTGTGCCCGCAAAGGTTTTGACTTCGCCTGTGCTCATGCAGCAAACGCGCGATACGCTCATCATCGAGCTTGCCTCCGCACCCGGCGGCACCGATTTGAAGCGTGCGGAAGAATTGCACCTGCATGTCATCGACGCGCCCTCGCTGCCCGGCCGCGTCGCGCCGAAGACGGCGGCGGAGTATATCAAAGAGGCGGTCTACAATATTTTGGAGGAGTAGTGATCGACATGCCCACGCTTGCCTTTGCCATGTGCGGATCGTTCTGCACATTTGAAAAAGCTCTCGCGCAGCTTGCTCTGCTGCGAAAGGACTGGGATATGTTGCCCGTGATGAGCGAAACGGCGTACACGACCGATACACGCTTCGGCACGGCGGAAAGTTTTCACGAGCGCATAGAAAACATCTGCGGACGAAAAATTATCCACACCATCGCAGAAGCGGAACCCATCGGCCCGAAGCGTCTTGCCGATGCCGTGCTCGTCGCGCCGTGCACGGGAAACACCGCTGCGAAGATTGCAAATGCCGTAACGGATACAGCTGTCACGATGGCGGTAAAATCCGCCCTGCGCGTCTCCATGCCCGTTGTACTGTCCCTCGCCACAAACGATGCTCTCGGTGCGTCGTGCAAAAACATCGGTCTGCTTATGAACACGAAAAACATCTATTTTGTGCCCCTCGGACAGGACGACCCCATAAAAAAGCCGAATTCTCTCGTCGCACATTTCGACCTAATTCCCGAAACGCTTGCAAATGCCGTGCGTGGAGAACAGTTGCAGCCTGTTTTGCGATGAAGTGCGCCGCGAAAGGCAGTTGAATTTGTAAAAAAGCTGTGCTATACTGAAAAGCAGAAACGGCAATGCCGAAATGGGAGGCTATTATGCTCTACTGCACGAAATGCAAAAGCATCTGCGAGGATTCCACACAAACCTGTCCGAACTGCAAGCGCAGCCGCGGTCTGCGGCCCGTAAAGCCCGAGGACGAAGTGTTTTTCCTCAAGGTCAGCGAGGGGGAAGCTGCGGAGCTTGCGCTGCTCTTTGAGCAAAACGCGGTGCGCCATGCGATACACCCCGTAAAAGGTGGCTTTTCCACCAGCGTGTACGACCCGGAGTATCTGCCGACCGATAAGGATATTTACGTGGAATACCAAGACCTCGAACGCGCCAAAGAGCTGATGCTCAAAGAGCGGGAAGAGCAGTCGCAGGAAAAACCGTCCGAAGAGAACGATATGCCCCGCGGCAAGCGTATGCTCATCCAGTCGCTTTCTGTCATCGCGTTCATGGCAATCGTCATTTTGGTCGTGCTCGGCTCAGATTTCATCGCAAATCTTTTAAAAGCGCTTTTCACAAAGTAAGCACTGCCGCGAAAATAGGATATTATTAAAGATTGGGGAAGTCCAAATGAAACAGTACAGACCGGATACAACGTGTATCCACGCGGGCTATACGCCCGGAAACGGTGAACCGCGCGTTCTGCCCATCGTACAAAGCACCACATACACCTATGACAGCTCCAAAGAAATGGGCGATCTGTTCGATTTAAAAGCGGACGGCTTTTTCTATACGCGCCTCGGCAACCCGACGCTCGACGCTGTGGAAAAGAAGCTTGCGGCACTCGAGGGCGGCGTAGGCGCGCTCGTCACATCTTCCGGCCAGGCAGCCACCATGATGGCCGTTCTGAACATCTGCCACGCAGGAGGTCATGTTGTGTGCTCCAGCGCCGTATACGGCGGCACATTCAACCTGTTCTATAAAACCCTGCATGAAATGGGCATTGACTGCACATTCGTTTCGCCGAACTGCACCGAGGACGAGCTGAACGCCGCATTCCGCGAGAACACCCGCTGCGTGTTTGCGGAAACGCTTACGAACCCGTCTCTCGTCGTGACGGACCTCGAAATGTTTGCAAACGCCGCACACGCGCACGGCGTACCGTGCATTGTCGATAACACGTTCCCGACGCCCATCAACTGCCGTCCGTTCGAGTTCGGCGTAGACATCGTTACGCACTCCACCACAAAGTACCTCGACGGTCACGCGGTGCAGCTCGGCGGCGCCATTGTAGACAGCGGTAATTTCGATTGGAACAACGGCAAGTTCCCGGAGTTCACAGAGCCGGATGAATCTTATCACGGCATCGTGTATGCCGAGCACTTCGGTAAGGCGGCGTATATCGCAAAAGCGCGCTGCCACCTGATGCGTGACATTGGCGCGCAGGCCGCCCCGATGAACGCATTTTACCTCAACCTCGGCATGGAAACGCTCGCACTGCGCATGGAGCGCCATTGCTCGAACGCGCAGAAGATTGCCGAATTCCTCGAGCAGGACGACCGTGTGGCGTGGGTCAACTATCCGGGTTTGGAGAGCAGCCCGTACCACGAGCTCGCTATGAAATATATGCCGCACGGCACCTGCGGCGTCATTTCCTTCGGCATCAAGGGCGGCAGGGAAGCGGCCACCCGCTTTATGGACAGCTTGGAGCTTGCCTCCGTCGTCACGCACGTCGCAGACCTGCGCACCTGCGTGCTGCACCCGGCCAGCACCACGCACCGCCAGATGACCGACGAGCAATTAAAGGAAGCCGGCGTCTCCCCGGATCTTATCCGCCTCTCCGTAGGCATCGAAAACCCGGAAGACATCCTCGATGACATCAAGCAGGCACTTGAGAAAGCAACCAAATAACATTTATATAGACGAAAAGCACGGCGCGAGAAAAAATTTTGCGCCGTGCTTTTGCATAGTAGCACCGCCTGCAGGTTTCATATCTCCTGCAGGCGGTTTTATATACTCAACTTTTTCAATTTTCGGGTTCCGAAGACTCCGGGGATTCGGTGTTTTCTGTCTGCTCCGAAGCTTCGGGGAACGCGTCGGGGTTGGTTTCCGGCTCGCTTGCTATATTCTCTGCGTCTGCCGTTTCGGTCAGCGGTTCCTTTTCCGGCTCCTTCGGCGGCTCTTTGAGCGGCAGGGTAATCATCACGGTAAAAAGGTCGCCCTTTACGGTCACGTGGAAAGTACCGCCACAGGCCTCCGTGAAGCTTTTCGCAATAGAAAGGCCAAGGCCGCTGCCGGAAGTGGAACGGCTGTCATCCCCGCGCACAAAGCGGGCCGTCAGCGAATCGCCGTCCATGGTAAGCTCGTATTTCGAGATATTCTGGATCGTCACGACGGCGTTTTGACCCTGCTTTTGCAGTTCCACGTAGACACGCGAACCCTCAAGCGCATATTGTGCCGCGTTCTTAATGAGGTTCTGGAACACACGGTACATGCGCTGCCCATCAGCATAAACGGGGAAGTCCTCCTGCGGGATCTGCACGCGCCACGTCAGCTCGCTGTCGTTCATCACGCCGTCCATATCTCCGAGCGTCTGCCGCAAAAGCTTATCGAGACCGATGTATTCCGGCATCAGCGTAATATTGCCGGTTGCGGCTTTAGAGACATCGAAAATATCTTGCAGCATATGGCGCAGACGGTCTGCTTTCTGCGAGACGATCTTCAAATAATCCTGCATGTGCGGCGGCAGATTCGGCTCGGTCTTCATCAATTCAATATAGCTGATGATGGACGTGAGCGGCGTTTTGATGTCGTGCGAAACATTCGTGATAAGCTCCACCTTCGTGCGCTCGGATTTGATGCCTTCCTCCACCGCGATACGGATGCCGTCACGGATCATATTGAGCTGCATAGCGGAATCATAAAGCGGGGAAGTAGCGGGCAGGTGATTCATCGCGTCAAGGTCGCCCTTGTACATTTGCTCCACCTGCTCCATCAGCTTGCCATAATCGCGCAGGTCGTCGCGCAGTGCCCACGCAAACCATACAAGCGTACCCACACCCGCGGAAAACAGACCGACGTAAAACGCGACAAACCAAATCGTATTCATCAACCAATGGCTGTAAAAGAACACATATCCTAAAACACCTACGATGCAAAGCCCCACCAAAATACCGGCGGTCGCCATGTATTTGCGGTAAACAATCTGCTCGAATTTTTTTCCTTCGCGGTTGCCAAGCACAAGCTTCAAAACGGAATGAATGATGTTGTGCCGATAAATCCGCCGGTTGTGAGAAATATCGATGCCGAGCAAATAGAACACAAAGAACACGGAGAACAGGGTAACAGCTGTGCCTGCAAGGTCAAACCCATACGAAATGATATTGAGCACAACAAAAGCCCATACAAATACAGCTATGACTTTGATTTCTATCCAAATCCATTTGAGTCCGTGTGCAATGTAGCGCTCAAACAGCTTTCTGTCCTGCCGGAACAAAATGGAGAACAGCAGCACCAGAACGAACATAATCACCGCTGCCATAATCAATCCCATATAAAAATATATGGTTTTCATTTGCGACTGCGCTGCGCTGACAATTTCGTTCGAGGAGTAGTAAGAGGTTGGCTCTGTGCGCACCGCAAAACTGATTTTAGGCGATTGAACGCTACTTTGTCTCAGTGCTTCCAGTGTATACGAAAGCGTATTTGTATAAACTGCACCCGGTGTATCACTGCTGAAAACACAGTCTAAAGCACCGTCTTTATCGCTGTGATAAATTCTGACTACACCTTCTTCGCAGATAAAAAGGTAATTGAACCCCTCCGGCAGCGTCTGCGCATCCCAGTTTGAGTCATTCGTCACCGTTTTACCGGCAGGGTCTATGCCATAGCTTGTTACGGAATAGAGGTCGTCTTTAGAAATCGATTCCACATAGACCGTGGAGACCGTTGTGCCGGTTTCGTCACGCGAAACATAGTAATGATAGCTGCTCGATGCTACGGCGTTTTCGTCTGCATCTTCGTCGGAAGTCGCATTTGAATTCGCGGCGGTATCGCCTTGCGTACTGTAATACAATCGCTCAAACAGCGCGGAAGCATTTTCTTTATATGTGTCTGTCTCACGTAGGTCACCCGAAAGCGCTTGTCCGATCTCGGTAAAAAAATAGCTACCCTCGTCAAAAATGCTTTGCCCGTAGTATATGGCAAATATCAAACCCGCAATAATAGAAAACGCGCACAGCAAAAAGCAGAACCAGGCGAAAACACCGCGGGCAAGGTTAGTGCTTTTCAATTTCATAACCGATCCCCCATACCACTTTCAAGTATTCCGGCTCGCTTGGGTTCAGCTCGATTTTCTCGCGTATTCTGCGGATGTGCACCATCACGGTGTTTTCCGCCGAGTACGCGGGTTCGTTCCAGATGCGGCTGTAAATTTCCTCGGCGGGGAAGATGCGGCCCGGGTGCTCCATCAAAAGCTCCACGATTTTCGTTTCCGTCGCCGTCAGTTTTACAGGCTCGCCGTCCGCATACAGCACATGCTCATCCAGCTTGAACGTCAAACGCCCGTTCACGATCACGTTGTCGCTGCGTGTGTTGATGTCGCCGAGGTCGGTGTAGCGACGCAGCTGCGATTTCACCCGCGCCACAAGCTCCATCGGGTTGAACGGTTTCGAAATGTAGTCGTCCGCGCCCATGGAAAGGCCAAGAATTTTGTCGCTGTCTTCACCCTTTGCGGAAAGAATGATGATGGGCAGATTCTTCTTTTCGCGAATTTTCATCACGGCGGAAAGTCCGTCCAGCTTCGGCATCATCACGTCGATGATGATCAGATGCACTTCTCGGGAGGTCACGCAATCCAGCGCCTGCAAGCCATCGTAAGCGTTCAGCACATGGTAGCCCTCACGCTCCAGCGTAATGGTAATGGCGCGCACGATCTCGTGGTCGTCATCCACAACCAAAATGGTTCTTTTATTCATATCCGGCATAAAATGCCCTCCTTTTCACTCCATGCTGAAAGTATACAGAACACCTCTTACAAAATCGGGAATAGAATTCTTACAATCAGCTTACAATTCATCTTTTTATCATTGTACAGGATTTTCATGCGCTTCGCAATGCCATCCCGGTTCTTTTTTATGCGGCTGCACATACTCTTTATAAAAAGAAATAGGGGGAACGCAGAATGAAAGTGCACATATTCGGTAAAAAGCAGGTGCTTTATGTTGTTTTGGCAATCATTCTCTTGTGCATCGGTATGGTTTGCGCTTTGCGCGCAGTCAACCGTTTAGACGCAGCAGAGGCTGCCGCAGGTATTACCGATTGGGGTCTGAGCTTTCAAACCGAGGGCGCACCGCCCGTTGCAAATGCCTCGCAGGAGTATTTAAAAGAGTTTGGCGCGCTGTATGTCGGCGACACGAACAAAAAAGAGATCTACATCACATTTGACGCCGGCTTTGAAAACGGCAACACGGAGAGAATTCTGGACGCGCTCAAAAAGCACGGCGTAAAGGCAACGTTCTTCCTTGTCGGCAATTATTTTGAAACGCAGCCGGAGCTTGTAAAACGCATGGCAGAGGAAGGCCACACCATCGGCAACCACACGTATTCGCACCCGGATATGTCGAAGATCGGCGATATCCAAAGCTTTCAGACCGAGCTACAAAAGAATGAAGCGCTGTACAGGGACATTCTCGGCAGCGAAATGCCGAAGCTCTACCGCCCGCCGCAGGGGAAATTCTGTGAGGAAAACCTCAAAATGGCGCAGCAGCTCGGGTATTCCACGGTGTTTTGGAGCCTTGCCTACGTCGATTGGTATGCAGATGACCAGCCCACACCCGAGCAGGCATTTTCTAAATTACTGCCGCGTATTCATCCCGGCGCGGTTGTTTTGCTGCACAGCACGTCGAGCACGAACGCCGAAATCTTAGATGAGCTTCTTACAAAATGGGAAGAAGCGGGCTACTCGTTCGGCGACCTTGAAGCCTATTGTGCCGCACAGAAAACATCTTGAGCACGTTTTGTCAGCAAAACGTAAGCTATAATTCTTTAAAAGAAAAATAAAAACCATGACGTTTAGTATACTTATTTGCGGAACTTTTAAGGAACTTGAAAAAGAACGGATCATGAAAGGAACAATTCAGTATGGTAGAAGCACTTGTCAATTTTTTCAGAAATATTATTCCGGGTGAGCTTACGGTGTTCATCCTCTCCATGATGCCCATCATCGAGCTGCGCGGCGGTCTTGTTGCGGCGAAAATGCTCGGCGTAGATTTATTGCCTGCCATGCTGATCTGCTTCATCGGCACCATTTTGCCGACGCCGTTCATTCTGCTCTTTATCAATAAGATTTTCGACTGGATGCGCAACACGCGCTTTGTAAAGCTTGTTGACCGCATGGAAGCCAAGGGCAGAAGCAAGTTTGCGCAGATTGAAAAATACAAGACGTTCGGCCTGCTCATCTTCGTCGCCATTCCGCTGCCGGGCACCGGCGCATGGACGGGTTCGCTTGCCGCAGCGCTGATGAAAATGCCCATTAAAGACGCGCTTTTCTCCGTCATCGGCGGCACGCTCATCGCGGATATTTTGATGGCGATCTTCTCCTACGGCCTGCTCGGCATGTTCATTTAATAAGGAAGTTTAAATGGAAACAAAAGACATTATCATCATCGGCGGCGGTGCAGCGGGGCTTATGGCGTCGTGTGCCGCCGCACATGTTTTGAAAAAACGCGGTTCTGTTCTTGTTTTGGAGGGCAACGCAAAGCTTGGCAGAAAGCTGCTCGCCACCGGCAACGGCCGCTGCAATTTAACGAATTTAAACGTTTCGCCCGCGCATTACCACGGCGATGTTACGGCAATTCAAGACCTATTGCATGAATACACGCCCAAAGCTATTTGTGCCGTGTTCCGCGAAATGGGGCTCGTCACCAAGCCGGACAGCGAGGGCAGGGTATACCCGCAGAATCAGCAGGCGGCGGCCGTGCTCTCCGCTTTGCGATGGGATGCCGAAAAATACGGCGTGTCGTTTTCGGAAGAACACACCGTTTCAAAAATCGAGAAAGTCAAAAACGGATTTACGCTCATCTGTACGGACGGCACGCAGCTTTTCACAAAGCAGTGCATTTTGACGTGCGGCGGTGCGGCATCTCCGCGCCATTCCTGCGGCGAGGGCTACACGCTCGCAAAGCAGCTCGGCCATACGGTGACAAAGCTGTACCCGTCTTTAACGCAGCTTACCGTGCGCGCAAAGCAGTGGAAAACGCTCTCCGGCACGCGCGCCCCTGCAAACGCCGTGCTTTTGGCAGACGGCAAACCCGTCTATGAAGAAAGCGGCGAGGTGCAGTTTACGGATACCGGCATTTCCGGCATTTGCGTGTTCGGCCTTTCCATATATGTCGGCGAGTTCTTTGCGCTCGGCACGATCCGCAATAAGAAGTGCACTTCACTTGCCGTACAGCTCGATCTTTTGTCGGACATGGCCTATCAGGACGTGCTCGATTATCTCCTTGAGATGACAAAATTGTATCCCGCACGTGCAGCGGGCGATCTGCTCTCCGGCCTACTCAATATGCGTCTCGGCTACATGCTTGTCGGCGCGGCGGGCATCGTGCAAAGCGAACCGGCGGTAAAAATCAAAGCCCTACAGCTTAAAAAGCTTGCTTCTCTCCTTAAAGGCTGGAGGTTGGACATCACCGGCACGAAAGATTTTTCTGCGGCGCAGGTCACGGCGGGCGGCGTGCCGCTTACGGAGCTCGACCCGCACACGATGGCATCTAAAAAAGCCCCGGGGCTTTACCTTGCAGGCGAGATGCTGAATATCCACGGCGATTGCGGCGGCTACAACCTGCATTTTGCGTGGGCAAGCGGCATCACAGCCGGAAAAAGCGCAGCCTATCGCTGCCTGAAGGAGGAAAAACGATGATACGCATCAGCGACATTTCCATGCCGCTTCACTATACGGACGAAGCTTTGCGCCGCGCAGCCGCCAAAAAACTGCGTACCGATGTGCAGACGCTCAAAAAACTGGCACTTGTCAAGCGCTCTGTCGATGCCAGAAAAAAGCAGGACGTGCGCTTTGTCGTTACCGTGGATGTGGAAACGGACGGCAACGAAGACAAGCTGCTTTCCCGCGTGCGCGACAGCCACGTCACAAAAGCGCCGAAAAGAACCTATGCAATACCGCCGCACGGTACATTGTCGCAGCGTCCGGTCGTTGTGGGTTTTGGCCCGGCGGGCATGTTCGCAGGCTTATTGCTCGCACGCGCCGGCCTGCGCCCGATCATCTTAGAGCGCGGCGGCTCCGTAGAAGAACGCCAAGCGGCCGTAAACACCTTCTGGCAGATGCGAAAACTAAACCCAAGCTGCAACGTGCAGTTCGGTGAGGGCGGCGCAGGCACGTTTTCGGACGGCAAACTCAATACAGGCACGAAAGATGAGCGCATTTTCTTCGTATTGCAAACGCTCTGCGAGCACGGCGCACCCGAAGACATTCCATTTGACGCAAAGCCGCACGTCGGCACGGACAAGCTGCCGCAAACCGTCCGCGCCATTCGCGAGGAGATCAAATCTCTCGGCGGCGAAGTGCGCTTCAACACGCAGATGACCGACCTGCTCGTCAAAAACAATGCTGTTTGCGGGGTTGTTGCCGAGACAAACGGTGTGAATGAGACGATCGAGACCGCACACGTCATTCTCGCTATCGGCCATAGTGCGCGCGATACATTTAAAATGCTGTTTGAAAAAGCTGTGTACCTATGGAGCCGAAGCCGTTTTCCGTCGGCGCGCGCATCGAGCACCACGCAGAGACGATAGATCGCGCACAGTACGGCGATTTTGCAGGCGACCCCGCACTCGGCGCGGCGGACTACAAACTCAATGTTCACCTTGAAAACGGCCGCGGCGTGTACACGTTCTGCATGTGCCCGGGCGGCTACGTCGTCGGTGCGGCATCCGAAACGGGTAGTGTCGTGACAAACGGCATGAGCGAATACGCCCGCGACGGTCAAAACAGCAATGCCGCGCTGCTTGTCGGCATCACGCCGGAGGATTTCGGTTCCGCGCATCCGCTTGCCGGCATTGCGTTTCAGCGTAAAATCGAGCGCGCCGCATTTGAAGCGGGCGGGGAGCATACAGTGCCCCGTGCCAGCGCGTTGGCGACCTGCTTGAAAACCGCGTAACGACTGCGCTGAACGGCAGCGTGCAGCCGACCTATCGGCCCGGAGTTGTGCCCGGCGATTTAAGGGCCGTGCTGCCCGATTATATCTGCGATTCCATGGCGGAGGGCATCCGCCGCATGGGCAGGCGGCTGAAGGGCTTTGACGACCCGGACGCTTTATTGACCGCTCCCGAGACCCGAAGCTCTTCACCCGTGCGCATCCTCCGAAACGAGACGCGCGAGTGCCCCACGGTGCGTGGTCTGTTTCCGTGCGGAGAGGGCGCAGGTTACGCCGGCGGCATCACCAGCGCCGCCGTAGACGGCCTGCGCTGCGCAGAAGAAATCTTGAAGCAAAGTCTATAACATACCAAGCGCCCCAGCGGACTGTTTTCGTCTGCCGGAGCGCTTTATGTAAAATGAACAGAGACGTTCCCCTGTAAAACTACAGAGAAACGTCTCTTTGTTTATCACATTTAATCGCACATGATATGCAAAATCTCGCGGTCGGTCTCGCGCATACCTTCGCGGGCCAGTATGCCGATGTTGCGTATCGTCTCCTCAACGCCCTTCGTGACAAGGCCATCACCCGCGCGGAACTGCTGCCCGTTTTTGTACATGTGGTAGCCCAAAATGCCGGCATCCACAGCAGATGCAATTTTTGCCGCGCACGAGGCTTTTGCGCCGTCGCATACCATCCCGGAATCAATAGCAATGGAGTTGACGATTGTGTGCTCGATTTCTTTCAGTCCGCCGCCGTATAAGTACGCAATGCCCGCGCCGCAGCCGCAGCCTGCGCTCACAGCGCCGCAGTACGCGGAAAGCCGTCCAATGCCGGACTTCAGGTGGATCGTCACGAGGTCGGAGAGTGCCACCGCGCGAATCATTTTTTCATAGCCGACGTTCAATTCTTTTGCATACTCCACAACGGGCAGAGAAGCCGTCATTCCCTGATTGCCGCTGCCGGAAACGATGACGACCGGCAGGGAGCAGCCGTTCATACGCGCGTCGCTGCCCGCAGCCGCCATGGCTCTGGCGCGGATTTTCACATCATCGCCGTAGGTTTCGAGCAATACCTTGCCGATGTTCGCGCCCCAACTGCCCGATAAACCTTCTTTCGCAATGCGTGTGTTGTAGTCAATCTGCCGTTTTACGGGCGTTTCAATATCGCAAAGCTCTGCACACTCAACAAACTCAAGAATCGTCTTCACCGAAAACGCACTGCGGTCGCAAATGCCGCTGTCCGTGCTTTCCGCCGGAGTATCGGCACAGGTATCGAGCAATATTTCGCCGTCTTTTTCCGTATGCACAATATTCGTGTGGTGCCCCACAATACGCACGTTTGCCGTATGATGCTCACTTTTCACCGTAATGTCAATGTCGAAAATATAGGGAGAGTCCGAAAGCTTCACGGTGATCGGCGTGTGCTCCATATAAGCCTTGATCTCCGCCTGCTCTGCTTCGGTCGCCTTTGAGATAACCTCCAATAAAAGCTCGTCATGTCCTGCTATGATCCCCGCCGCAGCCGCCGCAGGGATGCCGCGCAGACCGCCGGTGTTCGGCACAAAAACGCTTTTCACGTTTTTGATGATATTGCCGCTCGCCGTGACGCAGACTTCACACGGCAGCTCGTTTAAAATGCGCCGTGCCGCTGCCGCCGCATAGGCAATGGCAATCGGCTCTGTGCAGCCCATGGCGGGCAGCAATTCTTCTTTTAAAACTTCAACGTATGCGGTATACAGGGTATCGGTTTTTTGCATGAGTAGGCTCCTAAAATCAGTTTTGGTTCAGCATCGGTAAAATGCGGGCAAATGAAGCGTCCGCAAGGTCGTCGGTCGAGTTGTAGTACAGCAAAAGACTTTCTGGGTCGTCCGGTATACGCAGATTTTCGGGAATATCAAAATTCACGCCCTTTATGTACTCGTCCCAGTGTTCCATTTTCCACGCGTCGCGGTCGGAAGAGCGCCTCATCATGCGCGCCTTGCACACAGCGGGGTCGGTTACGATCCAAATAACACACAGCTTTGCGCCATATTCACCGAGCTTCGCGCGCAAATTCTGAATGTACGCCGTGTCGCGAATTTCCCGCGTGAACGGCGCGTTGATGAGCACGGTGTCCGCATAACGCAGCGCCTCAAACGCAAGGTCCAAGATCGTCTCGTACTCGTAGTCGCGGATGTTCGCTTCAAAAAACGCAGAGCTGCGGTCATACGGTTTGCCCGCCACTTTGAAAATTTGCTTGGAAAGCGGGATCAGCGTGTCCTTGTCCAAATAAACAACATGATCCAGCGCCGTACACAGGCGTTTGGAAAGCCGGGTTTTGCCGCACGCAGGCGGTGAGGTCACAAGAATCAGCTTTTTCATGAGACAACCAACCTTTCGGATCAAAATAAGGGAAAAGGTGCGTATTCTGTTTACTGTAAAATTAAGTATAGCACGTAAAAGCCAAAATTGCACGAAAATTTTACTTTTCCGTCAATTTTTGCACAAGGTCCTTGAGTAAAACATCGCGGTGGATACTGTACACATAGCGCATAAAATGCCGCGTGTTCGAAGGTGTCCATGTGTCGTCATACTGGGGAATAGGGCTGTGCAGAAGCGTGTCGTCCATGAACTCGCCGTCCAAAAGCCACGCCACCGCCGTCACGTCCCAGATCACGCGCGACCATGTTTCCGCCTGCGCCCAGCGCCGTCCTTCTTCAATGGCATAGTGTGCCAAATAATCGCACAGCTCGTTTTTGCCGAGAAAGTAGTCTTTGAACTCCGGCTCGCTCACGGAGAAGCCGGAGACCACGCCTGCGCACGGCAGCTGTACAAGCGCCGCACCGCATCCGAAAACAATGCGTCCCGCCGCAATATCTTGATACATATTGAACTCGCGGTTGTCCGGCCAGTGCAGCGCGTTGCCGCCGAGCCATACAAGGACGATACGGTCGCGAATTTCCGGCTTCAAAAGCAAGGCGGAAGCCACATTCGTGATCGCGCCGATCGCAACGACATACAGCGGCTTTTCGGGTGTATAATCCATCGCGCGCTTTGCGAGGTCCTCCGCCGCAGGCGAAAGCACGGGCTTGTCCTCGTCCGTGAGATATGTTTCCGAGCCCTTAAACGTGACGGACTTTAAATCCTCGCGTTTTAAAAGCGTCAGCAGCTTTAGAATTTCGTCATAGCTTTTTTCCATGCCGTCCTTTGGCGATACGGATTTATCATTCAAAAACGGCGCGGCATACAGCGCTTTTACGTTCAACTTGTCGCTGTTTTTCATCATATACGAAAGCGCAAATTGGTCATCTAACTCGTTATACGTATCGGTGTCCAAAACCACGTCAATCTTACCTTTCGGTTTCGTTAGGCGGCGTAAAAGGCTTTCGGTGTTCGGTACTGTCCAGTTCATAAAAATTCCTCCCGTTTTGATGCGCATAGTTTATTATATAGTATAGCGGAAATTTAGCTTTGCGAAAAGTATAAACCGCAAATTTTCTGCCCATATTTTATACAAAAAATTAAATGAAATTTTGTGAAACGACGCAAATTTCAGGGAGGATAAATCTATGATGCGTAAAATCAAAACACTGTATAACAGAACGCTTCTTCTGCGCGCGATGGCGTGCGGGCTGATCTTAACGGTGCTTCTAAATTTAGCGGGCTTCTCCGCCCAGTGTGCCGCGCTGGAAGAGAACATCGTGCGGCTGCATGTTATTGCAAACTCGAACGACGAAGCGGATCAAGCCGTAAAGCTTCGCGTGCGCGATGCCGTGCTGCGGGAAGCCGAGCAGTGGTACGGCGATGCGGAAGATTTTGACACGGCCGTCACAGCGCTCTGCACGCACCTTGAAAGCCTTGAAGCGGCAGCAAATTCCGTCTTGAAAGCCGAAAACCTCCCGTACTGCGCCAAAGCGGAAGTTTGCGAAATGTACTTTCCGACCCGCACCTACGAGAGCTTCAAGCTGCCCGCCGGGCGTTACCGTACACTGCGCATTTCGCTCGGCAAGGCCGAGGGCAAAAACTGGTGGTGCGTTGTATTTCCGGCGCTGTGCATGCCCGGTGCAAGCGACCTATCCAACCTGCCTGATGATACCGATACACTCGTGCGTGAACCGGAAAGCTACGAAGTCAAATTCAAGGTGGCGGAAATTTTCTCACGTCTCCGCGAACTCTTTGACGCGTGAATGCACATGTGCTAAAATAACAATATAAGCTCTAAACAGAAAAAGGAGGAAGAAGAATGCTGGAGTTGATCCTCGGCCGCGCCGGCACGGGCAAAACGACGCTGCTGCGTAAACGCCTTGCGGAAAGCACTGCGCCGAAAACGATCTTGATCGTCCCGGAACAATATACGTTTGAATCCGAACACGCGCTGCTTATGGAATACGGTGCTGAAACCGCGAACCGTGTGCAGGTGTACAGCTTTACGCGCCTTGCGCAGGCGGCATTTTTGCAGTACGGCGGCGGTGCAGGCAAGCGTTTAACGGACGGCGGCAGGCGCATTTTGATGACCTTGGCGCTCGAAAACTGCGCCGACCAACTCACACTGTTTGAAAAAAGCGCCGATCGCATGACGGACGTTTTATTGAACACCGTCGGTGAAATGAAAATCTGCGGCATTGAGCCCGATATGCTCACAAAAACCGCCGAAGCCGTCACAGAAGACAGCCTTTCGCGCAAACTAAAAGAGATCGCGCTCATTTACGGTACATATGAAGCACTCGTCGCGCAGACGTATCTCGATCCGCTCGACGACCTGACGCGCCTTGATGACCTGCTGGCCGACCATCCGGATTTTTTCCGGAATGCTTATGTCGCCGTCGATGCGTTTGACGGCTTCACCGTGCAGGAGTACCGCGTTTTGCGCCACGCACTGCGCCATGCGGAAAAAGTCAGTGTTTCGCTGTGCTGCGACGATCTCGACACGAGCCGCAAAGACCTGTTTTCTACCGTGCGTCGCACCGCTTCGCGCCTGATGCGCCTTGCAAAGGAGAGCGGTACGGGCGTGTTTTCGCCTGTGTACTGTAAAACGCCGTATCGCTTTCAAAACGATGCACTTCGCGCCGTGGAAAGCACCTACGCCGGTCACGTACAGCAAGCAGATACCGCTGAAAACGTGTGTGTTTTCCGCGCGAGCTCTCCGTATGAGGAAGCGGACTTCACCGCGGCTAAAATCCGCAGCCTTGTTTTGCACGAGGGCTACCGCTACCGCGATATTTCCGTCATCTGCCGTGACGGCGAACGCTACACGCGGCTGTTTGCCGCCGCGCTGCGCCGCTGGGAAATTCCGGCGTTTCTTTCCGAAGCGCGCACGGTCGATGCCGAGCCGCTGATGCGCTTCGTGCTCTCCGCGTTTCAAATCGTTTCGGGCAGCCGCAAATGGCGTTCAGAAGATGTGCTTGCCATGCTGAAAACGGGCATTACAAGCTTTACGGCAGAAGAGCTCGCGCAGCTTGAAAACTACGTTTATACCTGGAAATTAAACGGCGCATCCGCTTGGTGCAGCCCTTTCACAAAACACCCGGACGGCTTCGGTAAGCCGATGGATGACACCGCGGCCGAGACACTGCGCACGCTGAACGCTCTGCGCGAGCGCGTCACCGCACCGCTTATAAAATTCTCCGAGCGCACCGCACACGCTTCCGGCGAGCAGATCTCCGAAGCCGTTTATAAGTTTCTCATCGATTTTGATTTGGAGCAAAGCTTCCCGATATTTTGCCGCACGCTCGAAAATGCCGGGCGCGATGACCTTTCCGCCGCTCAAATGCGCATTTGGGATTTGCTCATGGAAGTACTCGACCAAATGGCAGGCGTGCTCGGTGAACAGATCATCACGGGGGAAAAATACGGAAGGCTCTTAAAGGAGATCGTCAGCGGCGAGGATGTTTCGGACATCCCGCAGAGCATGGACAGCATCACATTCGGCACCGCAGACCGCATCCGTCAGTCCGCGCCGCGCGCCGTGTTCCTGCTCGGCGCCGTGCAAGGTGAGTTCCCGCTCATTCCGTCCGTAAACGGTGTGTTCAGCGAGCCGGAGCGCCGCACGCTCCTTGCACTCGAGCTGCCCGTCTCCGATGTGCTCGAAGACCGCATGCTACAGGAAAAGTACCTCGCCTACGCCGCGCTGTGCGGCGCTTCGGAGAAGCTGTATCTTACGTATCCCGTCAGTGTAGGGCAGGAGGCAAAATCGCCCGGTGAGCTCATCAGCGCAGTCGAGCTGGCGCTGCCGAATTTAAAAATTACGCAAAACCTGCCGCCGGAGTTTTTCGCAAACGCACCGGAAGCCGCGTTTTCGCAAACGGCGTCGCTTTTCAACGAAAACTCGACCGTCTCCGAGACATTAAAAAGTGTTTTTCGCGAAAAGCCGGAGTTCGCCGGACGTTTGCAGGTCCTCGGCGGCACAGACCGCATGGCTTCGGCTCGCCTTGCGCCGGAGACCGCAAACGATTACTTTGGCGGCGGGCATTATTTTTCCGCAAGCCAAATCGAAGTTTACCACCAGTGTCGCTTTAAATACTTCTGCCGCTACGGCCTCGGCGCAAAGGAGCGCCGCCCGGCAGAGATCGATGCGCTGGAATACGGCAGTCTGATGCACTATCTTTTCGAGCAGATTCTCGGCAGTGCGAAAGACATTCAAGCGCTGCACCTTTATGTAGACGACTTAAAAGTGCGCGTACACACGAGCATCATGGACTATGTGCGCGAAAATATGGGCGGCTATGATGCTCTTTCGCCGCGCGAAAAATACCGCTTGTACCGCATGGAGCAAACGGCCGTAAAGCTTATCGCCCACATGTCGGAAGAAATGATGCACAGCCTGTTCCGCCCGGAGCATTTCGAGCTGGAGCTCAAAAACGGCACACCGTACCCACCGCTGCGCATCCCAACGAAAAACGGGCTCGTCACGGTCGGCGGCATCATCGACCGTGTGGATTTGTATAAAGATGAAAACGGTACGACCTATGTGCGCGTCGTCGATTATAAAACCGGCCGCAAAGAGTTTAAGCTCGCCGATGTTCTGTACGGCATGAGCTTGCAAATGCTTATTTACCTCGCGGCGCTCGCGCAGAATAAAGATCTGCACCCGGCGGGCATTTTGTACATGCCGGCGTTCATTGCAAGTGTGACCTCGGACGGCACGGAAAGCGCCGAAAAGCTAAAGCAGGAAGTGGAAAAAAACCTGCGCATGAACGGCCTGCTTTTAAAGGACAACGAAATTTTGAATGCCATGGAAATGGGTCTGAACGGTCGATTTATTCCTGTTTATCTCACCAAAACAAGAAAACTCAGCGGTACGGCTTCCGCTTTAAATGAGCCGGAGTTGCAGATCGTCCTGCGCTACGTGGAGCGTCTCATCGCAACAATGGCGGAGGAGCTTTCTGCCGGTGAGATCATGGCAAAACCGCTGATGCAGAACATCAACGCCTGCGCGTGGTGCCCGTATACGTCCGTCTGCGGCTCCGAGCACGCTGCGGACGATGCCGAAAAGAACAGCATGAAAAACGACGAAGCGCTCGCGCGCATGGAAAATGACTTAGAGAAAGGGAGTGGGGAAAATGCCGAATTGGACTGACGCACAGCTCGACGCCATCAAAGCGCGGCGCGGTACGGTTCTAGTCTCCGCCGCTGCGGGTTCCGGCAAGACCGCGGTGCTCGTGGAGCGCGTTATCGAGCGCCTGACGGATCCGGAGCATCCTACGGATGCCGACCGTCTGCTCGTCGTGACCTTCACAAAAGCCGCCGCAGCCGAAATGCGCGACCGCATCGAAAAGCGACTTTTGGCACTCATGAAGGAGCAGCCGGAAAACACCCGCTTGCGCCGCCAACAGCTTTTATTGCAGCAGGCGCACATTTGTACGGTGGACAGCTTCTGTTCGGACATTGTGCGCGAATTTTTCTACCTGCTCGGTATCTCGCCCGATTTCTCCATCATCACCGATAAGCAACAGGAAGAGCTGATGACCGAATCGCTCGACGAAGTACTGACCGAGTGGTACAAAGACGAAAACTTTAGGACAGACCTCGCAGATGTGCTCGGCGGCGACAAAAACGACGCCCGCCTTTCCGCCGCAATCCTCAAAATGTACGAATACACGCGCAGCCATCCGTTTCCGGACAAATGGATGCGCGACATTCAAAAAGCCATGACAGATGTCACGCAGTCCCCGGTCAAAACACCGTGGGGCGAGGTCGTCCGGCAGCATATCATGGAGGTCTATGACTTCGCAATCAAACTTTCCCACAGTGCATACCGCCTTGCGGCAGAAGACCCGGACCTTGAAAAAGCGTACTGCACGGCACTCGGCGCGGATATCGATAAGCTTTCGGAAAAGCTGCAGGCAATGGAAGACCCTGAAACCTGCCGCTTTTCCGACTTGACCGTCACGTTCGATAAGCTCGGTTCTTTCAGAGGAGAAGACCCGCGTGCCGATCGCATCAAGGCCATGCGCGATATGGTAAAAAAGGAAATCGGCAAACTGCAAAAGCTTGCAGGCGACGCGGAAGACCAGAAATTCACGGAAGAAATCGCCGCCACGACCGGCACGGTCGTCTATCTGTTTCTGGCCGTGCAGTCGTTCGAGAAAACATACAGCGCGAAAAAGCGTGAGAAAAACGTGCTCGATTTCAGTGATCTTGAGCACATGGCCTTGCAGCTGTTTTTAACGGAGCAGGAAGACGGTACATTTCGGCGCACAGAGACTGCAAAGCTCGTTTCCGAGCGCTTCGACGAAATCATGACGGACGAATATCAGGACACGAATGACGTGCAGGATTATCTTTTTGAATCCATTTCCCAAAACAGCGCGAACCGCTTTATGGTGGGCGACGTAAAGCAGAGTATTTACAGCTTCCGTCAGGCAATGCCGGATATTTTCATCCGTTATAAAGATAAATTTCCGCGCTATGACCGCGAAAAGGACGCATATCCGGCATCTATCGTGTTAGACCGCAACTTCCGTTCGCGCAAAACCGTGACGGAAAGCGTCAACTTCGTTTTTACGCAGCTTATGTCCCGCACATGCGGCGGCATCGATTATGTCGGCGATGAAAAGCTTGCAGCGGGCGCGCAGTACCCCGAAAAATCGGATTGCGAAACGCGCGTGGAGTTTTTGGAAGACATCGACGGCGTGGGCGCAGAGGTGCTGGAGCCGCAGCGTATCGCAAAAATCATCTGCGAGCTGATGGAAAGCGGCTTCACCGTCACGGAAAACGGTCAGGAGCGTCCCATAGAATATCGCGATTTCTGCATTTTGCTGCGCAGCTCCAATAAATATGCACCTGTCTATGCAGAAAATCTGCGCAATGCGGGCATTCCCACGTGGGCGGCTGTCACGGGCGGCTTTTTCGCCGCGGCGGAGGTCTCGCTCATCTTGGCATTTTTAAACGTCATCGATAACCCGGATCAAGACATTCCGCTGCTCTCCGTTTTGATGAGCCCCATTTACGGCTTCACAGCGGAAGATATGGCGCAACTGCGCCGCGAGTGCGGGGGAGAGACGTTGTACGTTTCGCTTCTGCGCGCCGAAAACGAGCGCTGTGTACGTGTGCGCGATGAGCTGACGCGTTTCCGAGCGCTCGCTTCCACCATGCCTGCGGACAGCTTTATCAATATGCTGTGCACCGAAACCGGTTACGAGAACATCGTGCGCGCCATGCCCGGCGGAGAAAGCCGCCTTGCAAACATTCGCCTGCTGGAAAAATACGCGGCAGAATACGAAGCCTACGGGTACAGCGGCGTTTCCGGCTTCGTGCGCTTTGCGGAGCGCCTGAAAAAGAATCGATCCGATATGGAAAGCGCCAATGTCGTCTCGGAAAACGCCAACGTCGTGCGCATCATGAGCATTCACAAATCGAAGGGCTTGGAGTTTCCCGTGTGCATCATCGCGGGTTGCGGCCGGAAATTCGTGAATGATACGGACGACCTGCGCATGCACCCACAGCTCGGTGTCGGCATGCGCCTTACAGACCCCGAGACCGGCGTGCGCCGCACCGCGTTCATCCGCGAGGCCATCGGCCTTGCAACGGCGGAAAGCGCTTCCGCAGAGGAGCTGCGCGTGTTCTACGTCGCGATGACCCGTGCCAAAGAGAAGCTCATTCTGCTTTCCACCGTGAAAAATATCGATACAAACCTGCAAAAGCTTGCGGCACAGATCACCGAGGAGGAGACCGTGCCGCCGTACACTGTCAGCAACGCTTCCGGCATTTCGGAGTGGCTGATGCTCTGTGCGCTGCGGCACCCGAACGGAAATGACCTGCGCCGCCGCATCGAAGCGGATGACGACATCATTTTGCGCACACACTACACGCCGTGGGATATTCGCGTCGTGTACAGTGAACCGCAGATTTTATCCGACCTGCCGAAAGCCGAAGCGCCCGCACCGGTCGATGAAGCGCTCAAGACGCGCATCGAAAGGGATATTTCGTTCGTGTATCCCTACGCCGCACAGACAAAGCTTGCAACGAAGGTCGCGGCCTCCGCGCTTGCGGCAGAACAAGCCGAAACGGAAGCCACACTTTCACGCCCGGCGTTTTTGAGCGCCAAGGGACTGACGCCCGCAGAGCGCGGCACGGCGCTGCACAACTTCATGCAGTTTGCGGATTTTTCCGCCGCTTCAAAAGACCCCGAAGCGGAGCTCAAACGCCTTATCGAGCAAAGCTATCTCACCGAAGCGCAGGCAAACGCCGTCGATCTTACCCGTGTGGAAAAGTTCTTTACCGGCCCGCTCGGACAGCGCGTTTTACATGCCGACCGCGTTTATAAAGAGCAGCAGTTCATCGTTTCCATTCCCGCAGGACTCACGGATAAAACACTCAGCGGGGAAGATGCCGCGCAGCCGATGATCCTGCAGGGCGCAGTGGACTGCATGTTTGAAGAAAACGGTTCGCTTTATATTCTTGACTTTAAGACCGATCGGTGCTACAATAAACAGGAATTGTGGGAACGATACGGCCCGCAGCTCACGCTCTACAAAGAAGCGATGACCCGCGTCATGAATAAAGAAGTGAAAGACACCGTGCTTTACTCTTTTTATATGAACGCCCCTGTTTATGCACCGGGAAAAGAATAAAATTATTTTTAGGCCCCGTTTACCTATTGACAGATTGCGCTCTTTGTGGTAATATAATATTTGGAAAACAAAGCGGAGCTATGGCTCACACCCGTGCAGTACCGTCTGACACAGGTCAATATCGAGAAGAATCACGATAAATTCGTGTGTTTGATTGAGTTGATTTGCGGGCAGAGGTTCTCTGCCCGCTGTTTTATTGCCGGCTTCGCGAAAACAAGTTATCGCACGCGTGATGGAGGTGCTTAACCATTAGCAAACAGGAACTGCAGATAAACGAAGAGATCCGCGATAAAGAGATCCGTGTGATCGGCGCAGACGGCGCACAGCTCGGCATTATGTCGGCCCGTGACGCTTTAAACCTTGCGGCTGAGAAAAATCTTGACCTCGTAAAGATTGCCCCGCAGGCCACGCCGCCCGTATGCAAAATCATCGATTACGGTAAATACCGTTTCGAACAGGCAAAGCGTGAAAAAGAAGCGAAAAAGAACCAGCGCGTAGTTGAAATCAAAGAGATCCGTTTGTCTCTCAACATTGATACCCACGACTTCGAGACGAAAAGAAATCATGCGATCCGTTTCCTCAACGACGGAAACAAGGTCAAGGTTTCCATCCGTTTCCGCGGCAGAGAGATGGGTCATCCGGAACTGGGTGCAGACATCATGAAGCGTTTCGCAGAATCGCTCGCTGACACGGCAAACGTCGATAAGCCCGCGAAGCTCGAAGGGCGCAACATGCTGATGTTCCTTGCCCCCAAGCCCGTTAAGTAACAATTTCAAGGAGGACTATAAAATGCCGAAGCTCAAAACACACAGCGGTGCTAAGAAGCGCCTGAAGATTTCCAAGAAGGGTAAAGTTATCCGTGGCCACGCTTACATGAGCCACCTTCTGAACGGCCATGGCAAGACTGCTAAGTCCAAGCGCCATGCACGCGGCACGACCGTTACGGATAAGACCAGCGTAAAGGCTGTTAAGAAGATGCTCCCCTACGCATAAGTGAACAGGGCAGCTCAAGTTTAAGTAAAGCATAATCGGAGGTTTTTATAAATGGCTAGAGTTAAGGGTGCGCTCGCTACGCGCAAGAGAAGAAAAAAGGTTCTGAAGCTTGCTAAGGGCTATTGGGGTTCCAAGAGCAGACACTTTAAGATGGCTAAGCAGGCTGTCATGAAGTCCGGCAACTATGCTTACATCGGCAGAAAGCAGAAGAAGAGAGATTTCCGCCGTCTGTGGATCTCCAGAATCAACGCGGCTTGCCGTGCTAACGGCACCACCTATTCCGCATTTATGAACGGTCTTAAGAAGGCTGGCATCACGCTCAACAGAAAGATGCTTTCCGAGATCGCCATCGCGGACGAAGCAGCTTTCAAGGCGCTTGTCGAGAAGGCAAAGGCTTCTGTATAATTAAGCTATCCGTGCGTCCGGAATTCTTCCGGGCGCACATTTTTTAGGGTGATAGTTGCAAACGTAAGTGTATTTCTTTGTGCAAAATCGCCTTTGCGGAAATTTCCCGTGTGCCGTAAAATACAGTGCACAGGATTTCTGTTTATTATCGGTAAAAAGGAGTGTGTACCGTGCCAATCGAAAAAATCACCAGCCGTAAAAGCAGCGTCGTTAAAAATGCCGCCGCACTTTTGCAGAAAGCGGAAAACAGAAGTGAAGCAGGCCTTTTCATGGCCGAGGGTGCACGCCTTTGCGCCGATGCCGCAAGGAGCCAAACGGAGATTGCCGCGTGCTTCTTTACGGAAAACGCCGCTAAAAAATACAAAGATTATTTAGATCCGGTTTTAAAGCAGACAGAGCACGCATACTGCATAGAGGAGCACATCGCGCCCATGCTGTCCGATACAAAGAACCCGCAAGGCATTTTCTGCGTGTGTCGCATGCCGAAGCGCCGTGCGGACGGCCTGCCTGTTTCCGCAGAGTCGGATACACGCCCGTGCCGTCATGTGCTTGTTATGGAAAATATTCAGGACCCGTCCAACATGGGTAACGTGCTGCGCACAGCGGAAGCGCTCGGTGTGCGGCATTTGGCGCTTGTGGGTACCTGCTGCGACGTATACGCTCCGAAAGTGCTGCGCGGCAGCATGGGCGCGGTGTTCCGCCTCGGCATCCGCCGCTTTGAGACGGCAGAGGATTGCCTGAAAGTGTTACATGCCGAGAATATCACGTCACTTGCCGCCGTGCCGGACAGCGACGCTACGCCCATCACGACCATTCCGTTTGAAACGGGAAACTGGGCGGTGTGGATCGGCAACGAGGGCAACGGTCTCACAAATGAAGCCATCGAGCATTGTCATGACCGCGTGACGATCCCCATGCGCGGCAGAGCGGAATCGTTCAACGCCTCCACCGCAGCCGCCATTGTGCTGTGGGAAATGGAGCGCAACGGGGCAGGAGGCACAAGCTATGGATAACCGCGTATACTGGATCTGGCTGCAAAACGCGTTTGGCGCAGGCAGTCCGAAGCCTGTGCAACTCGTGCGCCGCATAGGCAGTGCCGAAAAGCTGTATCAGGGCGGCACACGACTGTGGAGCTCCTTTTCGTTCGTTTCGGATAAAGAGCTTGCCGCGCTCAATGCCTACGGCGCGGAACAGGCCGCCGCAGCGCTCGAGTATTATTTGAAGCTCGGTCAAAAGGTCATCACGCCCGATGACGAAGACTACCCTGTATTGCTGAAAGAAATCTACAATCCGCCCGCCGTTTTATATGTGCAAGGTGATTTGAGCATCCTTTCCGATGCCGTTTCTATCAGCATTGTGGGCACGCGGAAAGCCAGTCAAAACGGGCTCAATGCCGCAAGAGAGATCGCCTACGGGCTTGCGCTCAAAAACGCCGTTGTTATCAGCGGCGGCGCGCTCGGCATTGATTCCGAGGCACACAAGGGTGCACTGAACGGCCGCGGCAAGACAATCGCAATTTTGCCGTGCGGGCTCGAATATCCGTATCTTATGGACAACGCCATTTTGCGCCGCGAGATCGTCGATTTCGGCGGTGCACTTGTCACGGAATATCCCATGCACACGCCTGTGCAGCGCGGCGCGTTTCAGGTGCGCAACCGGCTGATCTCCGGCATGGCGCACGGCGTGCTCATTGCGGAAGCGCCAAAAAAGAGCGGTGCACTCATCACCGCAAAGTATGCTTTAGAGCAGAATCGCGAGGTTTTCGTATTCATTGGCGAAGACGAGAAAGCGTTTTCCGGCTGTATCGCACTGGAAGAGGACGGTGCAGCGCGCATTTACACTGCAGAGGATGTTTTAAAGCCGTTTGCTTCCCGCCGCAGACAGGAGCGTATAGAACAGCTTGCCCGCACAGCGGAAAATATCTCCCATGTCTCCCGCGTTCGCCCGAAGATTGCGTCGCTTTCCGATGCAGAAAAGGAGCCCGAAATAGCAGAGAAGAAGCCTGCCGAGCCGATCCCTGCGCCCGAAAACAACCTTTTGCAAAACGTTTCTGAAGATGCAAAAACCGTTTACGCCGTACTGAACGATACCCCCAAGCACGCTTCCGAGCTGGAGCTTGAACTGGGCATGCCCACGGGGAAAATTTTGGCGGCACTCACGGAGCTCGAGCTTTTCGGCCTCATTAAAACTTATCCCGGCCAGAGGTTTACAAAGGCGTAAAAGTACGCTATACTAAGGTGTATTTGAAAAATCGAAAGCTTGTCCGTTTCGCATTTTCTTTGTTTTCAAATGCACCTAATACATGATTCTTCCACTCGCACATTCGCTGTGCGGTTTAAATAGATACAGAATAGGAGATAGAAAACCATGTCGAAACTCGTTATCGTTGAGTCGCCTGCCAAGGCGAAAACGATCAAGAAATATCTGGGCGGCGACTATGAAGTCATCGCTTCCATGGGCCATGTGCGCGATCTGCCGAAGGCGCGCCTGTGCGTGGACGTGAAAAACGATTTCAAGCCGAAATATGCCATCATCAAGGGAAAGGAGAAGCTTGTTTCCGAACTGAAGGAAGCGGCCGAAGAGGCCGATACCGTGTATCTCGCGACCGACCCCGACCGCGAAGGCGAAGCAATCTCCTGGCACCTTGCGTATATCCTCGGCCTTGACGAGGATTACCACAACCGTGTCACGTTCAACGAGATTACGAAAACCGGCATCACGGAGGGCATGGCGCACCCGCGTTCCATCGACCAGAACCTTGTGAACGCCCAGCAGGCGCGCCGCATTCTCGACCGCCTTGTGGGCTATTCGCTCAGCCCGTTCCTCGCAAAAACGATTCGCCGCGGTCTTTCCGCAGGCCGTGTGCAGTCTGTTGCACTGCGCATCATCGTGGACCGCGAGGAAGAGATCCGCAAGTTTAAGCCCGAAGAATACTGGTCTATCGATGCACGCCTGACCGCTGAGGGTTCCCGCAGCATTTTCGGCGCATCGTTCTACGGCGATAAAAACGGCGAGATTAAAATCACGAACAAAGAGCAGTCCGATAAAATCCTTGCCGACCTCGAATCCGCCGCGTTCATGGTGGAGTCCGTCAAAAAAGGCAAGAAGAACAAGCAGCCTGCACCGCCGTTCATCACATCCACCTTGCAGCAGGAAGCTTCGCGCAAGCTGGGCTTTCAGGCGAAGCGCACGATGAAAGCCGCGCAGGAGCTTTACGAAGGCGTGGACATTGAGGGCATGGGTGCCGTGGGTCTCATCACTTATATGCGTACCGACTCTCTGCGCATTTCCGAAGACGCCGTGCAGGAGGCTGTGCAGTTCATCGGCGAGCGCTGGGGCAAGCAGTATTTGCCTTCTAAGCCACGCCATTATAAGGCGCGTGCCAACGCACAGGACGGTCACGAGGCCATTCGCCCCACCTCTGTCGCACTCACACCGAAGGACGTGGAATCTTCCCTTACAAAAGACCAGTACAAGCTTTATAAGCTCATTTGGGAGCGCTTTGTCGCGTGCCAGATGGCTAACTGTGTTTTGAACACCACGCAGGCGGTCATCACCGCAGGCGATTATATTTTTAAAGCAAGCGGCTACAACGTCGCGTTTGACGGCTACACTGTGCTCTACGAAGAGGGCCGCGACGTGGAAGAAGAAAAGGGCAAAGACCTGCCGAAGCTTGAAGCAGGCATGTCCCTGAAAGTCCGCGACCTCAAGGGTACGCAGCACTTTACACAGCCGCCCGCACGCTTTACTGAAGCCTCGCTCATCAAGACGCTGGAGGAAAACGGCATCGGCCGCCCGTCCACGTATGCTGCGACCATCACAACCATCACGAGCCGCGAATACGTCACGCGCGAAGGTAAGTCCTTTAAGCCCACCGAGCTCGGCGAAGTCATTACAAAGCTGATGAAAGAGCGTTTCCCGGACATTGTGAATATCAAGTTCACCGCCGCCGTTGAAAAAGAGCTTGACGAAGTACAGAGCGGTCAGGAAGACTGGGTGCACACGCTGCACGACTTCTATGACGACTTTGAGAAGACGCTCAAAAAGGCGAAGACCGAAATGGACGGCGTGAAGATTCAGCTTGAAGAAGACAAGACCGACCTTGTCTGCCCGAACTGCGGCAAGCCGATGGTCGTCAAATTCGGCCGCTACGGCAAGTTTATCGCCTGCTCCGGCTACCCGGAGTGCAAGACCGTGCAGAAAATCGTCAACGATACGGGTGCAAAGTGCCCGAAGTGCGGCGGCAAGATCATCGAGAAAAAATCGAAGCGCGGCCGTGTGTTCTACGGCTGCGACAACTACCCGAAGTGCGATTTCGTCTCTTGGGACGCGCCGTCCGACAAGACCTGCCCGGTCTGCGGTAAGGTGCTCTTAAAGAAAAAAGACAAAGCCCAGACGCTCTACTGCGTAACGCCGGGCTGCACTTACACGTTCAATAAGGACGACGCGGGGGAGAAAGATGGAGAATAAGCAGACCGTCACCGTCATCGGCGCGGGTCTTGCCGGCTCCGAAGCGGCGTGGCAGATTGCGCAGGCGGGGTATCCTGTGCGCCTTTTCGAGATGAAGCCACAGAAGTTTTCGCCCGCGCATAAAAGCGCCGGGTTTGCGGAGCTCATCTGCTCGAATTCTTTGAAGGCTGCGCGCATCGACAGCGCCGCCGGGCTTTTGAAAGAGGAAATGCGCCGCATGGATTCTCTGCTCGTTGCCTGTGCGGATAAAACCGCCGTGCCCGCAGGCGGCGCGCTCGCCGTTGACCGCGACCGCTTTTCAGAGCTCGTCACAAAAGCGATCACGGAGCATCCGAACATCGAAGTGATGCACGGCGAAGTGACGGAAATTCCCGCAGAGGGCGTGACCGTTATTGCAAGCGGCCCGCTGACGAGCGACACGCTTGCCGAACAGATCACGAACTTATGCGGCGGTGCGCTCAGCTTTTTCGATGCCGCCGCACCGATCGTCACGCGTGAAAGCCTTGATATGGAGCACTGCTTCACGGCCTCCCGCTACGATAAGGGCGACGACGATTACATCAACTGCCCGATGAACAAAGAGGAGTACGATGCGTTTTATGAAGCGCTTATCACCGCGGAGCGCGCGCCCATTCACGATTTTGACGTGATGAACCCGAAGGTCTACGAGGGCTGCATGCCCATTGAAGTCATGGCACAGCGCGGACACGATACGATTCGCTTCGGCCCGTTGAAGCCGGTCGGCTTACGCGACCCCCGCACGGGTCACCGCCCGTGGGCCGTGGTGCAGCTGCGCACCGAAAACGCAGAAAAAACGCTGTTCAATCTTGTAGGATTCCAGACAAACTTGAAATTTCCCGAGCAAAAGCGCGTGTTCGGTATGATTCCCGGCCTGAAAAACGCCGAGTACATGCGCTACGGCGTGATGCACCGCAACACGTTCCTCGATTCGCCGAAGCTTTTGAACGCGGATTTCTCCATGCGCACGCGCCCGGAGCTGTTCTTTGCGGGGCAGATGACCGGCGTGGAGGGCTATATGGAATCGGCGTCGTCCGGCTTGCTTGCGGGACGCAACGCCGTGCGCCGTTTAGAGGGCAAAGCGCCGCTCATTTTGCCCATCACTACCATGATGGGCTCACTTGCAGAGCACGCCGCGCACAGTCCCTCGAAAGATTTCCAGCCGATGGGTGCGAACTTCGGCATTCTGCCCGTCATTGAGCCGCACATTCGTGACAAAAAAGAGCGCTACGCCGCGCTTTCCGCTCGCGCGCTCGAAGACCTTGCCGAAACACTGAAAAACGCATAAGGGACGAACGATAGAAAACCCCCGACAAGCTGAAGCACATTTCAGATGTCGAGGGTTTTTCGCTGTATTTTCAGATTTTACTCGCCGATAAACGCGTGGTGCTTACGCAGCAATGCTTGAATTTTCTTCACGTCCGTTTCCGGGAAATCGGTGTGTTCCTGCGCGGCAACGGCAGCCGCAACACCGGTGGCTTCACCCGTGCTGCAACACGTGGGCATAATACGGAATGATGCCTGTGCCTCGTGACTGCCGGAAATGCAGCGGCCGGCTGCAAGCAGGTTTTTGATGTTCTTCGGCATCAGGCTTCGATAGGGAATGGTGTAATACGTGCCCTCTTTGAAGTAATAATGGCTCGTGCCGGTGCCCTCCGGGTTGTGAATGTCAATATCATAGTTACACGCCGCAATACCGTCTTCAAAATGTACGCAATCCTTGAGATCCGTGACCGTCAGCGTGTACACACCGTCGATCATACGGCTTTCGCGCACGCCGATCTCCGGGGCGGAGGACAGCAGCGTGCTGTTTTCAAACCCCTCGCAGTTTTCTTTGAGGAACGTGTAAAGCTCGAACATTTGGCGGCGGGCTTCGCGCTCGGCAAAGCTTAAGTCATAAAGATCGAACGGCGATCGCTTCACAATGCGCGTAGAGTTGAGGTGCAGTACGCCGTCTGCGACATATTTGAATTTCAGCACGTCTTCGCGCGGGTTTTTGATTTTGCCGTCCTCACGGAATTTTCTGTAAAGCGCGTTGATCTTCTCCGTGTTTTTGAACGCGAGGTCAACGTCTACGCCGGACATGCGGAAGCACAGCGTCATCGGCTGACAAAGATTGTCTTCCTCGCGGCCAATGCGGTACGGTGCACCGGCACATGCCGTCAGATCGGCGTCGCCCGTGGCATCGATGAAATAGTCGGCCTCAAAGGTCACTTCGCCGCCCTTGCCCAGGATTGTCACGGACATAATGCGGTCACAGTCGCGCTCGGCACGCAGCAGGTAGGCGTGGAACAGCACATCTACGCCGCTCTCTTCGGTCATTTCATCGAAGACGAGCTTTAAAACTTCTTCGCTGAACGTCACGCGGTTCGTCATCAGTCCGCCCTTTTTCTCGAGGCGATCCAGAATCTCGGTAAAAATACCGTCGGAAAGCAGCGTCGTTTTGCCGTCGATTTTCGTTGTGTAGCCCATAAAGGGGTTGACGTAGCAATTTCCGGCTGCACCGCCGAGAAATCCGCTTTTCTCCAAAAGCAGCACCTTTGCGCCTTCCCTTGCAGCGGAGACCGCTGCTGCGGTACCGGCAAAACCGCCGCCGACTACGATCACATCATATTTCATGTTAAACTCCTCCGTTGTGTTTTAGTGAAAATACGCGCCGTTTTCGCGCAGTGTTTCTCTCAATTTATCTGTATCGACCGCATGTACGTCGCCGTTTGCATTTGCAGCAAACGCGGCTGTCACACCTGCGGCTTCGCCCATTGTGAGGCACACGGGCATCACACGCACAGAGCCCTGAATGCGCTTATCACACGAAATGGAACGCCCGGAGACGATCACGTTTTTCACGCCCTGCGGCAGCAAAGCGCGGTAGGGAATGCCGTGCGACTCGCCCGGGCCGTAGCGGGCATCACGCTTTTCACCGTCGATCTTGCCGACGGCTGCAAGCTTCGCTTCCTCGAGCGTATAGTGCACGTCGAGATAATAGCTGTTGCGGCAGATCTCGTCCGGAAAATCGGCTTTCGTAACGTAATCCTCCACGGTCAGCTTGTAATCGCCGGCGATGCGTCGGCTTTCGCGCACGCCCATCACGGGCGCAGTGGCAACAAGGTACGCGTTGCCGAAGGCCTCCGGGAAATAAGTTGCGAGGGCATCGCGGTACTGTTTTGCAATGCGTCTGCCGCGCATCATCACTTCAGAGACTGATTTCGGGTCGGTAGAATCAAGTCCGAACAAGTGCCCGGCGTTGAAGCCGACCGTATTCGGGCCGATGATGTTGTTGCACAGGTGCGTGTCTAAGATTTCCGGGAAACGGTCGTCGTTCGGCAGCAGGTGTGTAAAGCTTTTTTTGTTGTTTGGGTGTATGCCGCCATTTCTGTGCCCGTATTTCGGGTGATATAAGTAGGCATACAAGTCTACATTGGACAAAATAAAACACAAGGTGGAGGGCATCGGCTCGCCGTCTTCTTCAAACTCGTACCTTGCACCCGCCCATACGGCAAGGTCGCCGTCACCGGTGCAGTCGATATACGTTTTGGCGCTGTATGCCGTGAGCCCGGCTTTGTTCGCCGTTACAATGGCGTGCACTTCGCCGTTTTCGGCATCCACGTCGCAGAGAAATGTGTTGAACAGCACCGTAACGCCGTATTCCTGCATCAGGTCGTCATAGATGCGTTTCAGCCCCTCCGGGTCAATCGGCACCCAGTCAACGTCGGTCGGTGCCACGTGCGGAGAAAGTGCCTTCGAGCGCTCGAAAACGGTCTCGGCAAGACCGCGGTAAATGAGTCTCTCTTTATCCGAAAACGGACACCATGCGGGGACTAATCCGGAAGTGCCCATGCCGCCGAGCGAGCCGGTTGCTTCCAGTAAAAGCGTTTTTGCGCCGGTGCGCGCCGCTGCGGCCGCCGCCGTGCAGCCCGAGGGGCCGCCGCCGACCACGATCACGTCGTAATCGGTATTGAGCGGAATGGAACGGGATCTAAGGGTATACATGTTGAACCTCTTTTCATCTTTAAATCAGGCAGATAAACGCTGCGCTGCTTTAAATATAACGAAGACAAGCGAAAAAAACAAGAGGTGAATATGCAGTGCGTAGCATTTTAGTAAAAATCGATATAAAGCATCAATTTTGCTCTGCGCCGCCGATGGGGCGCTCCGCGTGGATCTGCGGGGAATCGGTGCGGGAATAGGGGACGCGGATCGTCACCGTGGTGCCGATCAGAATGGCGGAATCAATCTCAAACATAAAATCATCATCGTAATAAATGCGCAGGCGCTCCAAAATATTGCCGATGCCGTAGCCGCCGCGCTTAGTGTTTACGACGGGCTTATCCTTTTTGGCAAGGATCTCTGTCAGCTTGCCTTTATCCATACCGATGCCGTTATCCTGTATGCGGATCTGCACATAGCTGCCGATGCGCTCGGCGGAAAGGCAGATGACACCTGCGCGGTCATCGAGCTCATATAAGCCGTGAAACAGGCTGTTTTCCACGATCGGCTGCAAAATGAGCTTCATGATGGGGTAATCTGCAATAGACGGATCGATTTTCGTGATGAGCTCCACCGTGCGGCCGCGGCTCAGGTTCGTCAGCTCCACAAACAGTCGCACGTGCTCCGCCTCGTCACTGAGCGGCAGGAAATCGCTGCCGTTGCTGAGACTGAGGCGGTAAAAACGCGCAAGCTTCACAACGATGTCCACCGTCTCCATATCGCCGTTTGCGGTCGCTTTCCAAGAGATTAGATCGAGTGTATTATAGAGAAAATGCGGGTTGATCTGGGCCTGCAGGGCGCGCAGCTCCATGTCCTTCAGGTTTTTGCCGAGGTTATACCGCTCGTCAATCAGTACGCTGATGCGCCGCACCATGAAATTGAAGCTGTTTTGCAGCTCGCCGATCTCATCATCGCTGTCCACGATACAACTTACATTTAAATCGCCGTTTTCTACACGCTGCACCTGCTTTGCAAGCGTTTTGATACGCCGCGTGCTGTATTTTGCGTAGACATAGGAGAGAATGAACGCGATTACGCTGATGATGATGGTCAGCACAATCATTTGATTGCGTAGATCTTTGACGGGAGAAAGCAGGTTATTCATGGAAGCGACCGTGAATATGCGGCAGCCGTCGAAAACGGGCGCGGAAAGACCGAACACCGATTCGCCCTGCGTCTGCACACCGGAAAATGAACCCGTTTCTTTTTGAAGCTCATGAATATCAGCCGCAAGCTCTTCATCGGAAAGCGTCAGAGAGCTGTCCGCACCGCAAATGATATTGAGGTTTTCGTCTACAAGATAGGCCGCGCTCGGTTCGGTGTAGTTGCCATGGCGCAGCATGTTTAATACATCGCTTTTCAAAATATCCACGCGCACCGCACCGAGGACCGTGTTGATATCCTTGCGACTGCGAATGAGCGTGACAACGGACAGAACCTCCTGCGGCTTCGACAGCGGCTGACGAAATGTGCTCGGCGGCAAAAACGCCCGCATGCCGTGTTCGGCCAAAAGCCGTTTATACCAATCCGCATCGGAAATTTCGCTTAACGGATACGTAATGTAGTGACTGCGGCTATACCGAAACGAATCGCTGATATAAAGCCGGATTTGATATACGCCGTACAGCGTGCGTGTGGATTCAATTGTTTTGTACAACGCATTTATGTCATCGTATTCTTCGCTGAAGCTGATGTTGCTATCTTGCTTTTCCAACACCTCATGCACATCCGAAAGCTGCGCCACGGAGGAGGATATGGTCGCAAGGCGGTTAAGCTCAGATTCAAGCTCATTTTCCGTCTGCTGTAAGTAAAGCCCTGTGATTTCCATCGATTGCTTTTCGATGATCTTTGTGCTCTGGTAGGTGGCGAACATTGTGTGGGCAATGATGGGAATAAAAATGAGAAGAAAGTACGACGCAAAGAGCTTTACGTGTATAGAACAGTTTTTATACCGCAGCGCAAGGTAGGAGAAAGGGTTCATCATCATTCGCCCTCCGTGCCGGAAAAGGAGATGCTGCCGTATTTGTTGCGGTACGCACGCGGGCTTTCGCCGAAATACTTCGTGAACAAACGCGTGAAGTAGTTCTGGTTCGCGTAGCCGAGCGCATCGGCGATCTCGCCGAACTTCATATTCGTCTCGCACACAAACTTCCGGGCTTTTTTCATTTTGGTATCCAGAATAAACTGGTTCAGTGTGCGCTTGGTGTTCTTTTTATAAAGGTAGCAAAGGTAGTTCGGCGTTACGAAAACGCGCTGAGCGATCTCACGAATGGAGAGTTCCTTATCGTAATTTTGCGTGATATACTGCTCCACTTCGAGCACGATGCGACTTTTGTTATCGAGGTTCGAGATGCTGTCGATGTGCTTTTGCAGCTGTGCGAGCAGATAATCGTGCACGACGGAAAGGCTCGGCGCAAAGTGAATGAACTCCGAAATATACTGGCTGCCGTCCTGCTCGTTCTGCTTGCCCTGACGGCTGAGCCAATATGCAATGGACGCGAGCGCCTCGCGAATCTGCGGAATATCCTGCTCGCGGCAGGCGGAAAGTGAATCAATATAGCTGTTAAGGAAATTTGTAGCTTGCGTGAAATCGTTTGCCAAAATGCGGTCGTACAGCTCGCGCTGCATATCCTGCGAGGGCACAAACGGCTTTTGGCTCAAATCTCTGTAAAAGATTACGCGCCCGTAGCCGAGCAGGAACGCGGCGCGCACCGCTGCGCGGGCTTCGTCATATGCTTCGCGCAGATATTTGAAATCCGTGCACAAATTGCTCACGCCGACGACCACATCGGCCTGACCGCTGTCGAGCGTGGTGAAGAACGGGCTGAGCTTCACCTCCGCCGTTTTGCGGTTTAAAAAGTCCTGCGAAACATTCGCGTGCAGAATGTAGCCCTTACCCGCGCAGGACATCACAAATTTACCATCGAACATGCGCGCCGCGACCGTTTGGAACGCCAAGTAGTGGCGAGAAGCCAAAAGCAGATCGTCGAGCTGATTGTCGTACGCGCGGTCTGCTATGTGCTCGCCCGCCGTATTCATCTGCACAATGACAGTCACGAGCGGCGCATGCAGATCCAGCGGCAGATCAGACGGGATCTCGTTTTCGCTGCACTGCAAAAGGGAAAGCGCAAGATCGGCTTCGTTCTGCGGCAGATGCACTTTCTTATTCATACACTTCTTTTTGGCTTTTTCCACGGCGCCGATGAGCTCGTGCAGTTGCAACGGCTTATAGAGGTAATCCACGGCTTCGAGCTTGATGGCGTTTTTGAGGTATTCTTTATCGGAATAGCCGCTGAAGAAAATGACCTGCAGAGATGGGTGAGAGGGCAGCACCTCATTGATGAGTGCAATGCCGTCAAGCTTCGGCATACGGATGTCACAAATGATGATATCCGGGTCCGTATCGTGGATGAGCACCATGGCCTCCAACCCGTCTGCCGCTTCACCCACGATGCGCACGTCCATCACTTCCCAGTTTACGGAAGCGCGTATGCCCTGGCGCGTCATCTCGGAATCGTCCACAACGATCATTTTATACATTCCAAATCCTCCCCAAAGAATCGACCGGGGCATTTCCCCAATGTCGAAAACAAGCACAAAATAAAAACCTTTGTGCGTATGGCTTGCTACATTGTCATCATTATAACAGAATTTACGGCAAATTTCCAGAATTGCGGCATAAATAGTAGGATTTTTTAGAAGAAGTCACGGAAATCAACGATAAATTAGCACACAACTACGATTTTTGATATAATTCAAAATATTCCGTTCCAAATGTATCGAAAGGGACTCCTTTTTCCTGTGCGATTTTGCACGAAACAGAAATAAACACGCGGTAAATAATGACAAAAAACAGGAAGAAAATTCATTCCTTTTTGCTGCATTTTGCTGTAAAATGGGTTCATCAACCGAAGGAAAAGAATTTGGGGCCTTCGGGGAGGAAAGGACGGATACGCAAAAATGAAAAGGAAGGGTGGGGCACGCAAGTATTTGCAGCAAAACTTCGATCTATATCTGCTGCTGCTTCCGGCGCTCATTTACGTTTTCATCTTTCATCTGCTGCCGATGGTTGGCATTCTCATCGCATTCAAAGACTACAACATGTTTCAGGTACCGGGTGATCCGTTCCGTTCCATTTTGGAAAGCCCGTGGGCCGGCTTCAAGTATTTTGAGCAGGTGTTCAAAAAGTCTGAGTTCCAGCAGGCTTTTGCGAATACACTCATCATCAGCCTGTATAAGATTATCTTCACGTTCCCGCTGCCGATTATCTTCGCCGTGTTCTTAAACGAAGTGCGCAGCACGAAATTCCAAAAGGGCTTGCAGCTCATCGTTTATTTGCCGCACTTCCTTTCCTGGGTCGTCATCTACGGCATTTTCGTTTCGTTCCTCGGTTCTACAGGCGTCATCAACTCTGTTATCACATCACTTGGGTTCGAGCCGGTCAGCTTTCTGATGGATAGCGGTAAGTTCCGCGGCATCCTCGTCATTGCGGACGCGTGGAAGGAGATCGGCTGGAGCTCCATCATTTACTTCGCTGCCATTGCAGGCCTTGATCAGGAGTGTTTTGAAGCGGCGGACGTGGACGGCGCGACGCGCATACAGAAGATCTGGTACATTACGCTGCCGAGCCTGCTGCCGACCATCGTTTTGATGCTCATCATCCGCGTCGGCAACATCATGAACGCCGGCTTTGATCAGATCTTCGTGTTCTACAACCCGACCGTATACGATGTGGCGGACATTATCGGCACATACGTTTACCGTATGGGTCTCGGCAAGTTAGAGTTCAGCACCGGCACCGCCGTGGGCCTCTTCAACTCCGTGATTTCCATGATCCTCGTTCACTCTTCAAACTTTATTGCCAGAAAAGCAACAGGAAAGGGGATTTGGTAACGCCATGGCAAAAACAACTAAAAAGAAAAACAAAATCTCTGTGTTTGATGTTGTCAACCTCATCGCTATGATCCTTGTCGGTCTTATCATGCTGATGCCAATCTTAAACCTTGCGGCAAAAGCATTCAGCAGCGAAGGCAACGTCATTGCGGGCAAGGTGCTCTTTTGGCCGCTTGGGCTCCAGACCGGTACCATAAAGTACGTCTTAACCACGCCGGAGTTCGGCACATCGTTCCTTGTCACCGTGACGGTCACGATTACCGGCACCATCGGCGCAATGCTGCTTACCGTTATGGCGGCCTACCCACTCTCGAAGCCGCATCTTATCGGCCGCAAGTTCTTCCTGTACATTTTCGTTTTTATTATGCTGTTCAGCGCAGGCATGGTGCCAAACTACATCTTGTTCCGCACGCTGCACCTGACGAACACCATTTTCGCACTCATTTTCTCCGGCATGTTCTCATCGTTTAATCTGTTCCTCATCAAAAACTATTTTGAAACGCTGCCGGAAGTCATTGAAGAGGCCGCCCGCATTGACGGTGCATCGAATATGCGCATTTTCTTCAGTGTGGTACTGCCCATGTCCACACCGGTGCTTGCCACCGTTACGCTGTACTACGCCGTTGCTTACTGGAGCAACTATTTTGCCGGCGTTATGTACATCACGGACGCAAACTTAAAGCCTCTGCAGCAGTACATGTTCGACCTTGTCACGCAGGCAACAAGCTTGCAGGATTCCTCCGGCAACTTCGGCGACGTGAACCAGGCGATGAACGTTTCCGGCGAGAATATCCGCGCCGCGACCATCGTCGTTTCCACCATTCCGATTCTCTGCGTATACCCGTTCTTACAGAAGTATTTCGTAAAGGGCATCACAATCGGTTCCGTTAAGGGCTAACATTAAATCCGTTATCAAGCAATAGGGGACTATTGCATGAATAAAATTCATTCAGCAAAGGAGTTACAACATGAAGAAAGTATTGAGCGCACTGCTCGCAGCTGCTATGATTCTCTCTCTCGCAGCTTGCAGCGGCGGCACGACCACATCCTCATCGTCTTCAAGCACCGCTTCCTCGGACAGCAGCACCGAAAGCAGCACGGTTTCCAGCGAATCCGAAGCCACCGAGGACGACCCGATCCTCACAGGCGAAAAGCCGGAGCTGAAGATCCTCAGCATGTATCAGGCTTATAACTATGAGGAGCAGCCGACATGGAAAATCGACGAAGAACTCACGGGCTACAAGACCAAGTGGTATGCTCTGCCGGCGGATAACGCCGACCAGAAGCTTCTGCTTGAGATCTCCAGCGGCGCAGACTACGACATCCTGCTCAGAGTTTCTCCAAGCCAGTACGCACAGCTCTCTAAGCAGAACGCATTGATCGACCTTTCCGGCATGCTGGACAAGTACGGATCCAACATCACGAATGCCATCAGTGAGCTTGCATGGCAGTCCGTTACGAACGATCAGGGCGTTGTAAACGGTATTCCGCATGAAAACATGCTGGCTTCCAAGGAAGAGCCGTACGGTATGCTCACCGGCGGCATCGGCGTGCGCAGCGATATGCTGGAAGAGCTCGGCATGGAGTTGCCGACGAACATCGATGACTTCACCGCGTTCCTTGAGGCTGCAAAAGAGAAGTACGGCTTCGCACCGCTGACCTCCAACAAGTCCAGCACATTCATTCAGGTCCTGCTCTCCGGCTTCGGCATGGGCGAGGCGGAATGGTACGACATCGACGGCACCTACACACACAGAATCAAGCACCCGCAGATCACCGCGTATCTTGAGTACATGCAGAAGCTCTATAAAGAAGGTCTCATGGATAACGATATGCCGATCAACACAGCAGATAACGCCAAAGAAAAATTTGCAAGCGCCAACGCTGTTGCCTGCGCACCGCTGATGTTCTGGGACATTCCGGCTATGGTCAACGCACTGGCAACGAATAACCCGGATTGCAAGATTGAGTTCGTGACGGACCTTGCGGCAGATGCGAATTCCAAGCCCACACACTACATCATGAAGGGCGCAAACTTCGTTTCCTGCATCTCGCAGAGCTCCAAGAACCCCGAGCATGCCATCAACTGGCTCAACATCCTCTCCGAACCGGATAACTATCGCAGAACCTACATCGGCGAAGAAGGCGTTTCCTACGAAGTGATTGACGGCAACTACACCCCAATCTTCACCGGCGACGATGCAACGAACTTCAATGCGTATACGAATTCCGATAAGCTCTCCGGCATCAACAACCCGACCGTTTCTTTCAAAATGTGGCAGGCCAGAGCGAGAAAGACTCCGGAAATGGCAGAAGCTTATGAAGCGATGAACGCTCGCGTAGACGAGTACGAGCCGCTCATCTCCATCGAGCTTTACGGCAAGACCTCCCCGAAGGTTCAGGAGTATGTCACGGCGCTGAATCAGGCATTCGGCGATTCCTTCCTGAAAGCGATCGTTGAGGGCACCGACCCGGATACCGCCATTGCAGCGATGCAGGCCGACTGGGACGCAAACGGTGGCCTTGAAGTCGAAGCTGCTATGCAGGAATTCTACGACGCAAATAAGTCCTACTCCGAATAATTTTACAGCCTCTCCTTAAAAATGTGATATGAAGAAAGCGATCCCGCCTTCTGCCCGCACGGCGGAGGGCGGGATCCTCTCCATAAAGAAAGGAATGTATATGAACACACTGCATATTCCCGAAAAGAAAATACCGGTCATCGATACCTTTGACACCGTCGTGCTCGGCGGCGGCACGGCAGGCGCTTTTGCGGGCATCGCTGCAGCTCGCCGCGGCAGCCGTACGCTCATCATCGAGCAGTTTGGCGCGCTCGGCGGCTCAGCTACCACCGGTCTTGTGCTGCCGCTGATGTTACTGCACATCAAAAATTATGATGGCCACTGCCCGCTGAGTGCAGAGCTTGTAGAGCGCCTGCGCACCGTCGGCGGGACAGAGGAAGACGCCAACTCTTTTGACCCCGTTATGGTGCAAATCACGTTAGAAGACATGGCGGCAGACAGTAACTGCGATATTCTGTATTACACCACGCTCGTGGATGCCGTGCTCGAAGATCGCACAATAACACACGTGATTGTCAACAATAAGAACGGCCTTGCGGCATACAAAGCGAAGTGCTTCATTGACTGCACCGGTGACGCTGACCTCATCAAGCTCGTCGGTGCGTCGTATCAGTCCGGCAACCACAACCGCGTGAATCAGCCGGTCTCCCTGCGCTTTGACATGGCGGGTATTGACTTTGAACGTTTCCACGCGTACATGCGCAGCCTCGGCAACGACCAATATAAATACTTTGCTATGAACACGCCCGGTATGAAAGACATTATCCGCAAGGCGTATGAAAACGGCGTGCTGACCGAGCAGGACGCGTGCTATTTTCAGGCATTCGGTATTCCCGGCCGCCCGGACGGCATGAACTTCAACTGCCCGGAGCTGACGACGAAAGAAAACGTTGTGGATGCGGAATTTATGACGCAAAAGCAGCTTGAGGGCAAAAAAGCCATTATGCGCCTGCGCAAATTCCTACGCGACTATATTCCGGGCTTTGAGAATGCGTATATCACAAGCATCGCGCAGCTCGTCGGCTTTCGTGAATCCCGCCGCATCGAAGCAGAATACATGCTGACGATTGAAGATGTGCTGACGTACAGAAAATTCCCGGACGGCATTGCTGCGAGCCATTATCCTATCGATGTGCACGGCGTGGACGATGTTTCGCTGGGACTCAAATATCAGCATGACGTACCGGTCGATGAACAGTATTGGGAAGTCCCGTTCCGGGTGATGATCCCGAAAACGCTCGATAACGTGCTTACAGCCGGGCGCTGCGCGGGTATGGATTTCCGTGCGCAGTCCGCCGCACGCATCCAACCCACCTGCCGCTCCATGGGTGAGGCCGCGGGCATCGCCGCCGCAATGGCCGTAAAGAACGAAGCCGTGCGGTTTAACGAGATCGACGGCACAGCCGTGCGCCGCGAGATCCGCCTGCCGGATAAATTCTAAAAATCAAAACTCAAAATTTTTCCTCCAAATCAGCAAAAGACGTGTACCGGGAAAGCCTGGCACACGTTTTTTGTTTTGTGCAACTTATGGGGAGCGCGGTATTGAAATTGCGTTGTTTTTTTGCTATAATAGAGTGAATTATAGTCTAAAGCGGTTTATCGGCGGAAAATCCGTGTTTGATAAACCGAAATGCCCGAACAAAACCGGCTTTTGCCGGAAGCTGAATATTAAAGTGAGGGAAAAACATGCGGATCATAATCGACGCATTCGGCGGCGACAACGCCCCGGACGAAATTATAAAAGGCTGCCGTCTGGCGGCAGATGAGCTCCATGTGCAGATCGTTTTAACCGGCGACGAAAAGAAGATCAGAGCAGCGGCGGAAAAGCTGAATGTTAACGTTTCCGATTTTGAGATCATCGACTGCCCGGATGTCATCACGATGGAGGATGAGCCCACAGCGATCACGCGCGCCAAAAAGCAAAGCTCAATGGCGGTTGGCCTGCGCGCTTTGGCAGAGGGCAAGGGCGATGCGTTTGCGTCCGCCGGCAACAGCGGCGCACTCGTCGTTGGCGCCACATTGCTCGTCAAGCGCATCAAAGGCGTCAAGCGCGTGGCATTTGCACCGCTCATGCCGAAATCCGAGGGCTTTTTCATGCTGGCAGACGGCGGCGCAAACAACGAATGCCGCCCCGAAATGTTGGAGCAGTTCGGCATGATGGGCTCTGTGTATATGCAGAAGGTCATGGGTGTTCAAAAGCCGCGCATCGGCCTTGCAAATGTCGGCACGGAGCCGCACAAGGGCGGCGAACTGCAGCACGCGGCGTTTGCACTGCTGAGCGAAAACAAAGACGTCCATTTCATCGGCAACATTGAAGCCAGAGACATTCCGTTTGATGCGGCAGATGTTGTGGTGTGCGACGGTTTTACGGGCAATATCCTTCTTAAGATGTATGAAGGCGTTGCCATGGCGCTGATGAATAAATTCAAGGCCGTTTTCAAAAAGAGCCTGAAAAATAAGCTTGCGGCGGCAATGGTTTTAAACGACATGAAAGCCATGAAAAAAGAGCTTGATTATAACGAATACGGCGGTGCGCCGATCCTCGGGTGCTCGAAGCCGGTCTTTAAGGTACATGGCAGCGCCAAGGCTTCTACGCTGAAAAACGCCATTGCGCTTACGGTGAAGTACGCCGAGTCCGGCATTATAAGTGAGATCACCGCAGCCCTACAAAACGAGAAAACGGAAAACACGAACGAATAACAAGACAGCAAAGGTATAACTATGAGATCATTGGATGAATTTGAAAAAAAGATCGGATATAGATTTAAGAACCGCAATCTGCTCATCACAGCGCTGACGCACTCCTCCTACGCAAACGAGAGCCGCGGCGGCGACCAGAGCTATGAGCGACTGGAATTCCTCGGCGATTCCATTTTGGGGTTTGTCACGGCGGAATACCTGTGCAAAGCGTTCCCGGATATTCCCGAAGGCAAGCTGACAAAGAAGCGTGCGGCGCTTGTATGCGAAAAATCGCTCTGCGGTTTTACACGCAGCTTCGGCGCAGGCGAGCTGCTGCGTCTCAGCCACGGCGAGCAGCACAGCGGCGGCAGAGAACGCCCAAGCATCTTAGCGGACGTGTTCGAATCCATTACGGCGGCGATCTATCTCGACTCCGGCAGCTTGGAGGAGGCCAAGCGCTTTGTACTGCACTACATTGAACCGGCGGCGCAGTCTGCAGGCGAACGCCCGTTTAAAGACCACAAGACGATGCTGCAGGAGATCATTCAGCAGAACCCCGGTGAACGGCTCGAATACGTCCTCACCGGCGAACATGGCCCCGACCATGACAAGCACTTCACCGTAGAGGTGCACCTCAACAGCAATGTCATCGGCAAGGGCGGCGGACGCAGCAAGAAGGAAGCCGAACAGCAGGCGGCACGCGAAGCACTGGAGCTGATGGGCTATTAAGCACGCGAATATCTCAATTTTTATTCCGCACAACGGCTGCCCGCAGCAATGCAGCTTCTGTAATCAGAACCGCATTACAGGTGAAAATCATCAGCCGCAGCCTGAAGAAGTGGCGGCGCTGCTGCAAAGCGCAGCAAAGCAAATGGGGGAGCGCGTGCAGAACGCCGAGATCGCATTTTTCGGCGGCAGCTTCACGGCAATCGACCCCGATTACCGTTTGGCGCTTTTAAAAATAGCGCACGCAGCATGCGAAACATACGGCTTTGCCGGTATCCGCTGCTCTACGCGGCCGGATGCCATTGATGATGAACGTCTGACCGTATTAAAGCAATACGGCGTAACGGCAATCGAGCTCGGTGCGCAGTCGATGGATGGCGAAGTGTTGCTGCTCAATCGTCGGGGGCATACCGCAAAGGATGTGGAAAACACTGCGCGGTTAATTCGCGCATACGGCTTTGAGCTCGGCTTGCAGATGATGACCGGGCTGCCCGGCGACAGTGACGCAAAGGCGATGAAGACTGTCGAAAGGCTGTTGGCTCTAAAGCCGAACACCATGCGCATTTACCCTACGATCGTCTTAGAAAACACACCACTGTGCGATTTGTACCGCGCAGGAAAATACACACCGCAGACCTTAGAGGATGCCGTTTCACTCTGTGCAAAGCTCATCCCGATGATTGAGCAGCGCGGCGTAAAGCTCATCCGTGTGGGGCTGCACGCCAGCGAAGAACTGGAAAACCGTGTCGCGGGACCGTTTCACCCCGCTTTTATGGAGCTGTGCCGCAGCGCGATCTTCCGAGAAAACGTCCTTAAAGCGCTTCAAGCCCGAAACGATTCGGAAGTTACGATCGATGTTGACCCGCGCATGCTTTCCGTTGCGCTCGGACAGAAAAAAGAAAATTTGCAGCATTTCTCTAAGCACGGCTACACCGTGCACATCCGCCCGGATGCTTCGCTTTCCGGCGGCACATACAGGCTACGATAGGCAGGTAAACAGATGCTTTTAAAATCTCTGGAGCTGCAGGGCTTCAAAACCTTTCCCGATAAAACGACTTTAAAATTTGAAAACGGCATCACGGCGGTCGTCGGTCCAAACGGCAGCGGCAAGAGCAACATCAGCGATGCCATGCGTTGGGTACTCGGCGAGCAGTCTACCCGCGCACTGCGCTGCTCCAAAATGGAGGACATCATTTTCAGCGGCACGCCGCAGCGCAAAGCGCAGGGCTTTTGCGAAGTGACCGTCACCATGGATAACACCGACCGCGAGTTGAATTACGACGGCGACACCGTTTCCGTTACGCGTCGTTTTTACCGCTCCGGCGAAAGTGAATACCGCATTAACAAAACGCTCGTACGTCTGCGCGACGTGCATGAGCTGTTCATGGATACCGGCCTCGGCCGCGACGGCTATTCCATCATCGGGCAGGGCAAGATCGATAGCATCGTCTCCGCAAAAAGCGAAGACCGCCGCGAGATTTTTGAAGAAGCCGCCGGCATTTCGCGCTTTCGCTACCGCAAAGAGGAAGCCGAACGCCGCTTGGAAAAAGCCGAAGAAAACCTCATTCGCCTGCACGATATTTTAAACGAACTCGAAGAACGCGTGGGCCCTTTACGCGAGCAGGCGGAGAAAGCCGAAAAGTTTATTGCACTCGACAGCGAGAAAAAGGAACTGGAGATCGGTTTGTGGCTTGAAACGCTGGAGCGCTCCGGCAAGATCGTGCGCGAGGTGGAGGAAAAGATTGCCTCCACGCAGAACAGCTACGAGGAAGCCGAAAGTGAGCTCAATGTGCTTTCCGCGCAAATCGAGCAGAATTTCACGGAAACGAACGGCTGCACCGCACAGATGGAAGAAGCACGTTTGAAGGCTTCCGAAGCCGATGAACTCGCCACCCGTAAAGAGGGAGAAGTTTCGGTGCTTGAAAATGATATTCTGCACGAACAGCAGACCATCCGCAGATTAAATGGCGAGATTGAAAGCGCCGCGCTGACCGGACAAACGCTTGAAGCGGATATTCAAGAAAAAGAACAGGCGGTAAAAGCAAAGGAAGCGGAAGCTGCGCAGAACCATGCCGATTTCGTTGCCTTTACCGCACAACTCGAGGAGCTGCGTGCCGGCACGGACAGCACCACGCGTGAGATCGACGCCGTTTCGGCTGAACTTGTGTCACTGAACGCCGCACTTTCCGAAATGCGCGTGCAGCAGTCCTCGGCGGAATCCTCCATGCAGGAGATTCGCGCCCGCGCCGAAACAGTGGATGCTGCGATCACCGAAAGCGAAGAACGCCTCGCAGCGCTTCACACGGAGTGCGAGGAGCTTGACGCCATGCTGCACGATACGGCGGAGTACATTCAAAACGCTGAAAACACTGTGCAGGGGCATGAAATGCGTGTGCAACAGCGCAGAAAACGCGCCGAAGCTGTGAAAGCCGAAGCCGACCGCCAGATGCTCGACGCCAAAGAAAAAGAGCGCCGCGCTGGACTGTTGGAAGACCTTGAACGCAATCTTGAAGGCTTCACGCAGAGCGTTAAAACTGTCATGCGCGAGAGCACGCGCGGCAATCTGCGTGGTATCCATGGACCTGTTACACGGCTTTTAAAAGTCCCGCGCGAATACGCCGTGGCACTGGAGACCGCGCTCGGCGCCGCCATGCAGAACGTCGTCGTTGATTCCGAAGATGCGGCGAAAGCGGCTATTCGCTTATTGAAACAGCGCGATTCCGGCCGTGCGACATTCCTGCCGCTGACCACGGTGCGCGGTACGGTTATCGATGCGCGCGATGTGCAGAATATGCCCGGCTTTGTGGGCGTGGCTTCAACACTCTGCCACTGTGATGAGCAGTACGCCGGCATCCGCGATTCTCTGCTCGGCCGCACTATTGTTGCAGAAGACCTTGACCGCGCGGCGGAGATTGCACGGCGTATTCGGTTCCGCTACCGTGTCGTCAGCTTGGACGGGCAGATTGTCAATGCGGGCGGTTCGTTCACCGGCGGTTCCGCGGCGCGCAACTCCGGCCTTTTGAGCCGCTCGGCGGAGATTGCACGCATTCGCGCAGACGCACAAATGCTGGCGCAGGCTGCAAATGAAACACTGGAGCGCCACAAGGCTACACAGCAGGAAGTGCTGCAGGCCATGGCGGAGCTTGAAAACGCCAAGGCCGTGCTGGCGCAGCACAGGGAAGATGAGATCCGCTTCAAAGCGGAAGCGGCCCGTGCCGCACGCGACGTGGAGACGGAAACCGCGAACCTTGCTTCTCTGCGCGACGAAAAAGAAAGTGCCGCAAGGCGTCTGAGCGGTTTTGTGCAGACCGCAGACAGCGCCCAGCAGAAAACAGAAGAAACAGAAGACAAAATTCAGGCAGCCAGAAGCAAAATGGAATCCATGGTCGGCGACCGCGAGGACGCAATGCATCGTTGTGATGAGACCTTGCAGCATTTGCAGGAAATCCGTTTTGCGGGGCTCGCCATCGAAAAAGACAAAGAATCGCTTGAAAATGCTGTGCAAACGCTGAAAGCACAGCAGTCCGAACGCGCTGCACGTATAGAAAGTTTAAATCAAGAACTTGCGGAAAGCTTCGAGAAGATCAAAGCGCGCGAAGCGGATATTGAAAACCGAAAAATTGAATCTGCTAATCTGCGTGAGACCGCAAAGGAAAAACGGCAATCGGTCAGCGCCATCGCCGCAAAGCGCACGGTACTCGAGCAACAGACGAGCGAGTTGCGCCAAAAGGAACGCGAAGCTTCCTCGCGCCGCGAGACGATTGGCCTTGAACTTGCCCGTCTGCGCGAACGCCGTGAAAACCAGAGCGGTGAATACGACGCTATCCTCAAAAAGCTGTGGGAAGAATACGAGCTCACCCGCCGCGAAGCCGAGGAAATGAACATCACGATTGAAGATGTGCCCACGGCGCAAAGGCGGTTGTCCGAACTTAAAAACAGCATCAAAGCGCTCGGCTCCGTCAACGTGGCGGCTGTTGTGGAATACAAAGAGGTTTCGGAGCGCTACAATTTCCTCAAAATGCAAACGGACGACGTGCAGCGCTCCCGCGCCGAGCTGTTAAAGCTCATCGACAACTTGACAAAGCAGATGCAGACGCAGTTTGCAGAGCGCTTTTCCGTCATCAATCAGAATTTCAGCCGGATTTTTCAGGAGTTATTCGGCGGCGGATCGGCAGAGCTTTGCTTTACGGACAGCGGCGATGTACTGCATTCCGGCATCGATATCCGCGTGCACCCGCCGGGCAAGATCGTCTCGCACATCGAGCTGCTTTCCGGCGGCGAAAAGGCGCTTGTGGCAATTTCGCTTTACTTTGCAATCATGCGCGTAAATCCACCGTCGTTCTGTATGCTCGACGAGATCGAAGCTGCACTGGATGACGTAAATGTCGTGCGCTTTGCAAATTACCTGCGCCGCATGAACCAAAAGACACAGTTCATCGTCATCACGCACCGCCGCGGCACGATGGAAGAAGCTGATATGCTCTACGGCGTGACGATGCAGGACCAGGGCATTTCGAAACTCTTGGCACTGCACGCACACGAAGCGCAGGAAAAACTGGGTATAACAACATAAATTCGGAAAAGAGGTGCCTGAATGGGCTTTTTTGATAAGATCAAAGCGGGACTAAAAAAAACAAGAGACAGCATCACCGGGCAGATTAGCAGCATGCTCCACGCGTTCACAAAGATCGATGAGGAGCTGTTTGAGGAGCTTGAAGAGCTGCTTGTCATGGCGGACGTCGGCATGAACACCGCGACCGAAATCTGCGATACGCTCCGCGCACGCGTGAAAGAGCGCGGCATCACAGACCCGAACGAGATTATGACGCTTTTGCAGGAGGTCGTCACGGAGATGGTCAGCGGCGACAACGAGTTGCATCTCGATACGCAGCCATCCGTCATCCTTGTCATCGGCGTGAACGGCGTCGGCAAAACGACGACCATCGGCAAGCTGGCTTCCCGCCTTAAAAAAGAGGGCAAATCGGTAATTTTGGGCGCGGCGGATACGTTCCGCGCGGCGGCCATTGAGCAGCTTGAAGTCTGGGCAGAGCGCGCAGACGTGCCGATCATCAAGCATGCAGAGGGCGCAGACCCCGCCGCCGTCGTGTACGATACAATCTCCGCGGCGAAGGCACGTCACGCCGATGTGGTCATCTGTGATACGGCCGGACGCCTGCACAATAAGAAAAACCTGATGGACGAGCTTTCCAAAATTTCGCGCATCATCGATAAGGGTCTGCCGGGCTGCAGCAAAGAAGTTTTGCTTGTGCTCGATGCCACAACGGGGCAGAACGCCGTCAATCAGGCGCGTGAATTCAAAGAAGCCGCAGGACTCACGGGTATCGTGCTCACAAAGCTCGACGGCACCGCAAAGGGCGGCGTTGTGTTGGCAATCCACCGGGATCTCGGTTTGCCGGTGAAGTTCATCGGCGTCGGCGAGCAGGTGGACGATCTGCAGCCGTTTGACGCGGAGGATTTCGCCCGCGCGCTGTTCGAGCGGAGACCGGAAGCATGAGGCTCGCCGTTTTTTCCGATGTACACAGCAACCACCATGCGCTGAAAGCTTGCCTGAAGGAAGCGGAAAAGCAAAAAGCGGATGGGTACATTTTCCTCGGCGATTATATTTCGGACTGTGCAAACCCGCACGAGACTATGAAGCTAATATACCGCGCAAAGCAGGAAATGCCCTGCTGGTTCGTGCGCGGCAACCGCGAAGAATATGTGCTGAACCACCACAACTTCGGCAGCGATTGGGCAAACGGCACTACAACAGGCTCCCTTCTATACACCTACGAGGGGCTAACGGCGGAGGATCTCGAGTTCATCTCCGTATTGCCGTTTATGCAGACAATTGATCCAAACGGCAAGTGTCCCATACGCATTTGCCACGGCTCACCGGAAAAAACGCGCGACACGCTGCGCCCGTTCTCCTATAAAATAGAAAGCTGGCTTTTAAAAATCGACGAGCGCGTGCTTTTAAGCGGTCACACGCATCAGCCGTGCAGCGCGCACACAATGGGCAAGCTGTACGTGAACCCCGGTGCGGTCGGCGTGCAGTGTACGCAAACCGTCACGGCGAAAATGGCGCTGCTCGATTCCGACGGAAACACATGGAACGAAACGCTGCTCGAAGTGCCGTATGACATTGACGCCGCAGCGCGGGAAATCCGCGAAAGCGGACTGCTGACCCGCGCGGGCGTGTGGGGGTATGCGATTTTAAAACAGCTTTACACCGGCAAAAATTATTCGCTTTTCTGCGTGCAGCGCGCAGAAGAGCTTGCAGCGGGCGGCCCCGTACTTTTAGAGCATTGGCAGCAAGCCGCACGCGATTTCGGAATTTTGGAGGGATAACGCATGAACATGATCATTGCAACGCATAATGCGCATAAAATAGAGGAATTCGGCCGCATTTTGGCGCCGCTTGGCATCACCGTGCAGACGGCCGAGCTGACCGAGGCGGAAGAGACCGGCACCACGTTCCGTGAAAACGCGTATATCAAGGCGAAATCCGCGTGTGACGAAACGGGCCTGCCGTGCGTCGCGGACGATTCCGGCTTATCGATCGATTATTTAAACGGCGAGCCGGGCGTGTATTCCGCACGGTATGCCGAGCCGGGCAAGCGTAAGGCAACGGTACTTGAAAAGCTCAAGGGCGTGCCGGAAGAAAAGCGCGGCGCACACTTTACAAGTGCCATCTGCTGTGTATTCCCGAACGGCGACGTACTTGAAGCTGAGGGCTACTGCTACGGGCGCATCGCAGAGGAATGCCGCGGCGAAAGCGGTTTCGGTTATGACCCCATTTTCATCTGCACCGAAGAAGGCTGCGCGGGCAAGACGTTCGGCGAAGCGACAGCAGAAGAAAAGGATGCCGTGAGCCACCGAGGGAAATCCTTGCGTATTTTCGCAGAAAAACTTGAAAACTACTTGAAAGACAAAGAGGGATAAATTATGCTGACCAGTAAACAAAGAGCGTATCTCCGCTCGCTCGCCGTAAATGAAGACACCATTTTGATGATTGGCAAGGGCGGCATCGATGGAGATGTCGTAAAGCAGGCCGCAGACGCTATTTTTAAGCGTGAACTCATCAAGGGCAAAGTGTTGGAGACTGCGCCGGTCTCTCCGCGTGAAGCCGCAGAAGCGCTCGCAGAGCAGACGGAAAGCGAAGTCGTGCAGGTCATCGGTTCCAAATTTGCGCTTTATAAACGCAACGAAAAGGATCCGAAGATCGTCCTGCCGCGTGCGAAAAAGGCATAAGCCATGCGCATCGGCATTTACGGCGGCACGTTCAATCCCATCCACACGGCGCATGTGCACCTTGTGCGGGAGTTTATTAAGCGTCTGTCGCTTGACCGCGTGATTTTGATTCCGACGGGCACGCCGCCGCACAAAGCGACACATCAGCTTGCAAGCGGGGCAGACCGCATTGAAATGTGCAGGCTTGCGGCGGCAGACATCGCCGAATGTCCCGTCACAGTCTCGGATATTGAAGTGCTGCGCACGGGCAAAAGCTACACGGCAGACACCATGACGGAACTGAAAGCGCAATATCCCGACGATGCGCTCTTTTTGCTGATGGGGGAAGACATGTTCTGCACCGTCGAAAAGTGGTATCACCCGGAGCGCATTTTCGCCGCGGCAGAGATCTGCGCCGCACCGCGTGACAAGGATAGCTTCCAAACGCTTGTCACACACGGAGAAGAAGTGAAGGAAAAGTTCCCGCAGCTGCGCTTTACCGTGCAGAACATCGAGTTTTTGCCTGTCTCATCGACGATGGTGCGCGAAAAAAGTCTGCAGGGCGAAGATATAAGCGGTCTTGTGCCCGCAGGCGTCGCGGAATACATCCAAAAAAAGAGGCTTTACACGCATGAATAAGAAAGAAAAACAGCAATATATCGATATCATCAAGCCCATGCTCACGCAAAAACGTTTCGAACACTCCTTAAATGTTTCGGAAGAAGCGGTAAAGCTTGCAAAAAAATACGGTGCCGATACCGAAAAAGCGGAGCTTGCAGGGCTTTTGCACGATATTTTGAAGGATACACCCCCGGAGAAACAGTTGAAAATTCTCGCGGACTTTGGTATAATTATGAGAGACGTTGAACTTTCCGCTAAAAAGTTCTGGCATGCCATCAGCGGCGCGGTGTATATCAAGCATGTTCTGCACATTGAGGACGAGGATGTTTACAATGCCGTGCGATACCACACCACGGGCAGAAAAAACATGACGTTACTCGAAAAAGTCATTTTTATCGCGGATTTCATCTCCAAAGACCGCAATTACCCCGGCGTAGAGGATATGCGCAAGGCCGCGTATAAAAGCCTTGACAAAGCTATTGTGGAGGGCATCGCGTTCACCATTACGGAGCTCGCAAAAGACCGCGCGCCCATCGTGCCGGAGACCATAGACGCATATAATGACGCGGTGTGGGCTTTGCGGCACGGCAACTAAGCGGAAGGAAGCATAAAAATCGCGCAGCGCGCAGAAAGGAATGGCTAAAAGCATGGATTCATTGACGCTTGCAAAAACCGCAGCGGGCATTTTGGATGCGAAAAAAGCCGATCAGATCAATGTGATCCGCATTTCGGACGTTTCCTCGCTCGGTGATTATTTCGTTCTGGCGAACGGCACCGGCAGCACGCATGTGCATGCTCTGGCGGACGAACTGGAGTTTAAGCTGAAAGAGCTCGGCATTGCGCCGGACCGCGTGGAGGGCTATCGCTCCGATTCCTGGGTCGTGCTCGATTACGAAACGGTGGTCGTACACATCTTCACCTCGGAAGCGCGCAGTTTTTATGATTTGGATCGCCTGTGGCTCGACGGCGAAAAGCTCAACATGACGTTTGAACCGAATTGATTTTGTTATTTTATATAGCGCAGAGAGGTAAGTGTAATCAATATGAACAAGTACAACCCCAGTGAAATTGAACCGAAGTGGCAAAAGAAGTGGGAAGAAGCCGGTGTTTTCCATGCTTCCAATACTTCGGATAAGCCGAAATATTATGCTCTGATCGAGTTCCCGTACCCGTCCGGTCAGGGTCTGCATGTCGGCCACCCGCGTCCGTACACCGCGCTTGACGTTGTTTCCAGAAAGCGCCGCATGGAGGGCTACAATGTGCTCTATCCGATTGGTTGGGACGCATTCGGCCTACCGGCAGAGAATTATGCCATCAAGAACCACGTGCACCCGGAAGAGATCACAAAGAAGAATATTGCGCGCTTTAAGCAGCAGATTCAGTCTCTCGGCATCTCCTTCGACTGGAGCCGTGAGATCAGTACCATTGATCCGAAATACTACAAGTGGACGCAGTGGATTTTCCTCCAGCTCTTTAAGAACGGTTTGGCCTACAAAAAAGAGATGTCCGTCAACTGGTGCACCTCCTGCAAATGCGTTCTGGCAAACGAAGAGGTTGTCAACGGCGTCTGTGAGCGCTGCGGCAGTGAAGTTATTCACAAGGTCAAATCCCAGTGGATGCTGAAGATCACCGCTTACGCACAACGCCTCATCGACGACCTTGATCTTGTCGATTACCCGGACCGCGTTAAGACCCAGCAGAAAAACTGGATTGGCCGTTCCGAGGGCGCCGAGGTCGATTTCAACACGACCGCAGGCGATAAGCTGACTGTTTACACGACCCGCCCGGATACACTTTACGGCGCAACGTACATGGTTGTTTCCCCGGAGCATCCGTTCATTGAAAAGTGGGCGGATAAGCTGCAGAATCTGGATGCCGTCCGCGCGTATCAGGCAGAGGCCGCGAAAAAGTCCGACTTTGAGCGCACCGAGGTCGCGAAAGATAAGACCGGCGTGCGTTTGGAGGGTGTTGAGGCCATCAATCCGCTGACCGGTACCACCATTCCGATCTTCATTTCCGACTACGTTCTCGTTTCCTACGGTACCGGCGCCATCATGGCTGTTCCGGCACACGATACCCGTGACTGGGAGTTCGCAAAGAAGTTTGACCTGCCAATCATCGAAGTCGTTAAGGGCGGCGATGTGCAGAAAGAAGCGTTCACGGACTGCGACACCGGCATCATGGTCAACTCCGGCATTCTGGACGGCATGACCGTCGAAGAAGCGAAGGTCCGCATCAAAGATTACCTTGAGGAGACCGGCATCGGCCACCGTAAGGTCAACTATAAGCTCCGTGACTGGGTATTCGCACGCCAGCGCTACTGGGGCGAGCCGATTCCGATTGTACACTGCGAGAAGTGCGGCTATGTGCCGATCGATGAAAGCGAACTGCCGCTCGTTCTGCCGCAGGTTGATTCCTACGAGCCGACCGATAACGGCGAATCTCCGCTCTCCAAGATGACCGATTGGGTCAACACCACGTGCCCGAAGTGCGGCGGCAAGGCCATGCGCGAAACGGACACCATGCCGCAGTGGGCAGGCTCTTCCTGGTACTTCCTGCGCTATATGGATCCGCACAACGATGAATCTTTTGCATCCAAGGAAGCGCTCAACTACTGGCATCAGGTAGACTGGTATAACGGCGGCATGGAGCACACCACGCTGCACCTGCTGTACAGCCGTTTCTGGCATAAGTTCCTCTACGATATTGGCCAGGTCCCGACCGCAGAACCGTATGCAAAGCGCACGAGCCACGGCATGATCCTCGGTGAAAACGGCGAGAAGATGAGTAAGTCCCGCGGCAACGTTGTCAACCCGGACGACGTTGTAAACGAGTTCGGCGCAGATACGCTCCGTCTCTACGAAATGTTCATCGGCGACTTTGAGAAGGCCGCACCGTGGAGCAACGCCGGTATCAAGGGCTGCCGCCGCTTCATTGAGCGTTATTGGAACCTGCAGTCCATTCTCGTCGACGGCGAAGCGATCCGCCCGGAGATGGAAAATTCTTTCCACAAAGCCATCAAGAAGGTCTCTTATGACATTGAGAACCTCAAGTTCAACACCGCCATTGCATCTTTGATGGCGCTCATGAACGTTATTGCGGAAAAGGGCTCCATCAATAAAGCAGAGCTCTCCGTCTTCACGATGCTCCTCAACCCGTTTGCACCGCATGTAACAGAAGAGGTTTGGAGCGAAATGAAGCTCGGCGAGGGCATGGTCACGGAGCAGCCTTGGCCGAAGTACGACGAATCAAAGTGCAAAGATGACGTCATTGAAATCGTTGTGCAGGTCAACGGCAAAGTTCGCGCAAGACTGTGCGTTGCAGCCGATATCCAGAAGGATGACGCGATTGCACTTGCAAAGGCGGAAGATCGCATTGCAGCGGAGATCAACGGCAAGAACGTCGTGAAAGAGATCTACGTTCCGGGCAAGCTCGTCAATATCGTTGTAAAGGGATGATTCTTTACAGAGCGCTGTGTGTAAATCCGCAGCGCTCTTTTTACATTTGTGTGAAGTTAAATAGCTTTGCAAAGGCTTTTTGCTTCACGGAATCGGAGGCAAGTACATGAAACATGCACTCGTTTTGTTTTCTTCGCCGCATAAAGACGGACACACAAAGAAGCTGCTTGAAGCTTTTCTCTACGGATTGAAAAGGGAAGACTGGCAAGTAAAATCACTTGACATTTGCAAAGTGAATATTCATCCGTGTATCGCCTGCGGATATTGCCAAAAAGCAGACGGCTGCGCGTTTCGCGACCTCGATGAATTTGATCGTGACCTACGCGCGTGTGATCTGCTTCTCATCGCCACGCCGGTCTACAACCTCTCGTTTCCGGCGCAGCTCAAGGCGGTCATCGACCGTTTTCAGCGGTATTTTGAAGCTAGATTTGCCCGCGGTATCCGCCCGGCGATTGCGACACACCGCGATGCCGTTTTGCTGCTCACCATGGGGCGGTATGATCCGTTTGCGGTGGAGGTATGCGAGAAAACACTGCGGCAAAGCTTTTCCGTTATGAACACAACGCTCAAAAAAACGGTGGTTTTGCCGGACACAGACCGTGCAGATTGCGAAAACTCTGCGATTTTCGCGAAGGCACAGGAAATTGCTATTGAAATCGCGCGCGAGCTGTGATATAATAACTTGAATTTGTGTGAATAAAGGCAGGTTTTCATCAATGTCAGGACATTCCAAGTGGAATAATATTAAGAGAAAGAAAGAAAAGACCGACGGTGCAAGAGCGAAGATCTTCACAAAGATCGGCCGTGAGCTTGCCGTTGCCGTTAAAGAAGGCGGCAGCGCAGACCCGGCAGCAAACTCCAAGCTGAAGGACGTCATTGCGAAGGCTAAGGCGAACAATGTGCCGAACGACAACATTGAGCGCATCATTAAGAAAGCTGCAGGCGAGGGCAACTCCAACGCATATGAAAGCATCACCTACGAAGGCTACGGCCCCGCAGGCGTTGCCGTCATCGTGGAATGCCTCACCGATAACCGCAACCGTACCGCGGGCGATGTCCGTCATTACTTTGATAAGTTCGGCGGCAACCTCGGCACCACCGGTTGCGTGTCCTTCATGTTCAACGAAAAGGGCGTTATCGTGCTGGAGCGTGAGGGCCTTGACGAAGATACCGTCATGAGCGATGCACTGGAGGCCGGTGCTTCCGATTTTCAGGCAGACGAAGACGTATTCGAGATCTACACGGAGCCGTCCGATTTCAGTGGCGTTCGCGATGATCTGGAAGCTAAGGGCTATTCCTTTGTTTCCGCAGAAGTGGAAATGGTCCCGGATACCTACACGGATCTCACTGATCCCGATCAGATTCTCAAGATGCAGAAGCTGATTGATGCACTCGAGGATAACGACGATGTCCAGCAAGTCTGGCACAACTGGAACGAGCCCGAGGAAGAAGACGAAGATTGATGCTGAAAACCTCTCCGGGCTTATCGGGGAGGTTTTTTACAGCCTGTTTTTACTTGCGCCACGTATAAAACGCAACACACGGCGCACATAAGAAAGGAAGGCATAGATAAGATGAATGAGTTAAGACACCTCGTAGACCCGCTGGATCTTTCCTTTGAGGAGACCCTGCGCCTGCTGGACCTTGCGGACAGCATTGCAAACGACCGCACCGCATTCGCCCACAAGTGTGAAGGTAAGATCCTTGCCACGCTCTTTTACGAGCCGAGTACCCGCACGCGTCTGAGTTTTGAATCGGCCATGATGCGCCTTGGCGGCAAGGTATTGGGCTTTGCAAGTGCACAGAACAGCTCTGCTTCCAAGGGTGAAAGCGTTGCCGATACGGTACGCATGGTATCCTGCTATTCGGATATCATCGCCATGCGCCACAACAAAGAGGGTGCGCCGCGCGTAGCAGCGCAGTACGCCCGTGTGCCGGTCATCAACGCCGGTGACGGCGGCCACCAGCACCCGACGCAGACGCTCAGCGACCTGCTCACCATCCGCCGCGAAAAGGGCAGACTGAATAACCTGACGATCGGTCTGTGCGGCGACTTGAAATTTGGCCGCACCGTGCACTCGCTCATCAAGTCGCTTGTGCGCTGGGAGGGCATCCGCTTCGTGTTCATCTCCCCGGAAGAGCTGCATGTGCCGAGCTATATCATCGATGAAGTCGTAAAGCCCTCCGGCTGCGAATATAAAGAAGTCCGTACCATGGACGAGGTTCTGCCGGAACTTGACGTACTCTACATGACCCGCGTACAGCGCGAGCGCTTCTTCAACGAAGAAGATTACATCCGCTTAAAAGACAGCTTCATCCTCGATGCGGAGAAGATGAAGCTTGCGCCGAAGGATCTCATTGTGCTGCATCCGCTGCCGCGTATCAACGAGATCGCGGTCGAAGTGGACGATGACCCGCGCGCAAAGTACTTTGTGCAGGCACAAAACGGCGTATATGTCCGCATGGCGCTCATTTTAATGCTTCTGAACATCGAACCAGGACTTTTTGAGGAGGAAACCGTATGCTGAACATCGACAGTATCCAAAACGGCATTGTGATCGACCATATTCAGGCAGGAAAGGGTATGCGCATCTACGAGCTTTTGGAGCTTGATAAGCTCGATTGCTGCGTGGCACTTATCAAAAATGCCCGCAGCAGCAAGATGGGCAGAAAAGATATCATCAAGATTGAAGGCGACCTCGCTATCAACTTCGATGTGCTCGGCTTTATCGATAACAACATCACCGTATGCACCATTAAAAACGGTGAGCTTGTGAAGAAAGAGAACATCGTACTGCCACGTCGCATCAAAAATGTTGTAAAGTGCAAGAACCCGCGCTGCATCACAAGCACGGAGGAAAACCTCGACCAGATCTTCGTGCTGTGCGATGAAAAAGCGCACCGCTATCGTTGCCTGTACTGTGAACAAGCGTATAAGAGCCATGAGTAAGGCACAGCGTAACGGTGCAGGCCGTCGCGATCCGGAGAAACTGAAGCGCCAAAAGCGCCGTGACTGCCTGCTTCTGGCGTTCCTGACCTTTTTGAATTTTCTCCTCGCTTTGATCGTGCGCATCGCAGACCGCAAGAGCGTCATCAAAGCGGTAAAACAGGACGACAAGCTTGCGTTGCTGCTTGAAGAAAAAACCACAAAATCCCTTTGAAATACCTTGACTTTAGGGTCAGTGTATGTTAATATGATAGAGCCGCTTACTGTGGGCTGAAAAGTGACGAAAGTCCGCCTACGAGTAGCGAGATTACAGAAAAGGCAGGCAGAAAAAATGTTTGCAGTTATTGAAACCGGCGGTAAGCAGTACAAGGTACAGTACGGCGACGTGATCTACGTTGAGAAGCTCGCTGCCAATGAAGACGAGACAGTTACGTTCCCGGTCGTTGCAATTTGCGGCGAAGACGGAACAAAAATCGGCACCCCGTATGTTGAGGGCGCTTCCGTTACAGGCAAGGTCCTGAAGAACGGCAAGGCTAAGAAGGTTACGATCCTCACTTACAAGCCGAAGAAGGGCGAAAAGCGCAAGATGGGCCACAGACAGCCCTACACGAAGATTCAGATTGAGTCCGTTCAGGGCTAATTTGATCGTATGATTCGTGCGGATTTTTTCGCAAATGCAGACGGAGCGCTTCTCGGTTTTTCCGTGCTTGGCCATTCCGGTTTGGCGCAGGAGGGAGAAGACATTCTCTGTGCTGCGGTTTCTTCTGCGGCGTATATGACGGCGAACACCGTGTTGGAGATTTTACACATCACACCGATTTCTCTCCGAGCAGAGGACGGCGAGATGCTGTTTAGGGTTTCCGATACCGATGCACGGACATGCCGTAGCCTGTTTGAGGGATTTAAGCTGCATCTTCTCGGTTTAGAGGAGCAGTACCCCGAAAACTTACAGGTACGCTACGCAGAAGTCTGACAATAAAACGAAAGGAAGGCAACAAAATGCTTAAGATCAATATCCAGTTGTTTGCTCATAAAAAAGGTATGGGCTCCACGAAGAACGGCCGTGATTCCGAATCCAAAAGACTCGGTGTCAAGCGTGCAGATGGTCAGCACGTCCTCGCAGGCAACATTCTTGTTAAGCAGCGCGGCACGCACATCCATCCGGGCGAGAACGTAGGCAGAGGCTCTGATGACTCTCTGTTCGCGCTCATTGACGGTCAGGTTCGTTTCGAGCGTATGGGCCGTGACCGCAAGAAGGTCAGCGTTTACTCGATCGAGCAGTAATTTTGACCCTTGGGGGGAATACCGGTTTCGTATCCCCGAATATACGATGAAACGGGCTTCTTCGGGTAAAGCGGAGAAGCCCATTTTATTTTGTACAGAGCCGTCCGCGGCGCTGAAAGGATGATGAATTATGTTTATCGATATAGCTAAGATCAAGGTAAAAGCCGGTGACGGCGGCGACGGCGCCGTGGCTTTTCACCGTGAAAAATACGTGGCTTCCGGCGGCCCGGACGGCGGCGACGGCGGTCGCGGCGGCGACATCGTGTTCCGCGTGGACGATAACCTCTCCACGCTGGCGGATTTCCGCTACAAGCGCAAGTACACCGCAGAGCGTGGCGAAAACGGTCGCGGCAAGCGCTGCTTCGGCAAAAGCGCACAGCCGCTCGTCATTACCGTGCCGCGCGGCACACTGATCCGCAATGCGGAAACCGGCCGCATCATGGCGGACATGTCCACAGACGAAGACGTCGTTATCGCGAAGGGCGGCCGCGGTGGCTGGGGCAACACGCATTTTGCGTCGCCTACGCGCCAAACTCCGCGCTTTGCAAAGCCCGGCACACCCGGTGAAGCATTCGAGCTTCAGCTTGAACTCAAGCTGCTCGCTGATGTGGGCCTTGTAGGCTTCCCAAACGTAGGTAAATCTACGCTTGTTTCCGTTGTAAGTGAAGCAAAGCCAAACATTGCAAACTACCACTTTACGACCATCACCCCGGTGCTCGGCGTGGTGCATATGCCGAACGCGCCATCGTTTGTCATGGCAGATATTCCCGGCCTTATCGAGGGCGCATGGCAGGGTGTAGGCCTCGGTCATCAGTTTCTGCGCCATGTAGAGCGTTGCCGCATGCTCATTCACATTGTCGATGTTTCCGGCAGCGAGGGCAGAGACCCGAAGGAGGACTTCCGCATCATCAACGAAGAACTGCGCAAATTCAACCCCGACCTTGCGAACCGTCCCATGCTGGTCGCCGGCAACAAATGCGACCTGACGACCGACGAGCAGGTAGAGGATTTCCGCAAATTTGTCGAGGAGCAAGGCTATGAATTCTTTCCAATCATGGCGGCAATCCGCTATGATGTTGACCCGCTTTTGAATAAGACCGCAGAAATGCTTTCCACGCTGCCGCCGGTCGCGCATTTCGAGCCGGAACCGGAGCCGGTAAAGCCTGTCGAAGAATTCAGCAGCAAGGCAAAGGTCGATATCCGCGTGGAGGACAACGTGTATTTTGTCGAGGCCGATTGGCTCTTAAAGCTCATCTCCGCCGTCGATTTCGATGATTACGAGTCGCTCCAGTACTTCCAGCGTGTGCTCATTCACACCGGCGTTATCGATGCGCTGCGTGAGGCGGGCATCCAGGAAGGCGACACGGTCAGCATGTATGACCTTGAATTTGATTTTGTAAACTAAGAGGGTGGCTATTTGGAAAAGTTCTATCAAACGGAATCGGATCCGAAGCAGTTAAGCCCCTTAACGCTCGCTTATGTGGGTGACGGCGTGTACGAGCTTTTCGTGCGCGAATATATCGTCTCCAAAGGCAACTGCCCTGTGAAAAAGCTGCACAGCCGCGCCGTTTCGTTCGTGCGTTGCGAGTTTCAGGCGAAGGTGCTTAGTGAAGTGCTGATGCCGCTTTTCACGGAAGAGGAAAAAGAAGTCTGCCTGCGCGGACGCAATGCGCACGTTTCGCACGTGCCGAAAAACTCAAGCGTTGCGGATTACCACGCAGCCACAGCATTTGAATGCGTTTTCGGTTATCTTTACCTTAAAGGCGAGCTGGAGCGCCTGCGTCTTTTCTTCGATAAGATCCTTGAATTCGCAGAAACGGAGGAAACCGCACATGCGTAAAAATAAAGTTGCAAAAAACGTGAAGGAATTCCTGCTTGACCTGATTTTCATGACGGCGGGTTCCGTTATTTACGCGGTCGGCCTGAACGGCTTTACCGCGCCGAACAACATCGCGCCGGGCGGCGTGAGCGGTATCGCCATCGTGCTGAATTATCTGTTCGGCACGCCCGTCGGCACCGTAATTTTGCTTATTAACGTGCCGATCATCATTTGGGCGATCATTGAGATCGGCTATAAGCTCGTCACCAAAACGATGTTGGCGGTCGTGTTAAACGCTGCCTGCATCGACATCGTGGCGCTGTTCATGCCGGTCTACCACGGTGACCCACTCATCATCATGCTCATCGGCGGCGTGTGTGAGGGCGTTGGTCTTTCACTCGTCTTTATGCGCGGTGCCACGACCGGCGGCACGGACATGATCGCGCGTCTGCTCAATCATCGCCTGCGCCATCTTTCCATGGGCAAGCTGATGCTTGCCGTAGACGGCTGCGTCGTGCTGTTTTCCGCCATCGTATATAAGAGCATTGAAAGCGCCGTGTACGCGTGCATCGTCATTTTTGTATCGACAAAAATCATCGATACAATTCTGTACGGCACAGATGCGGGCAACGGCAAAATGTTCTTCATTATGTCCCATAAAAACGATGTCATTGCCGACCGCATCATCAAGGAGATGGACCGCGGCCTGACGTTTCTCAAGTCCCGCAGCGGCTATTTGAAGCAGGACGGCGAGGTGCTCTTCTGCGCCGTGCGTCGCTTCGAGGTGTTCCGTATCAGCGAGATCATCCGCGAGGAAGACCCCGATGCGTTCGTCATCGTCGGCGATGCCGGTGAAATCGCCGGTGAGGGCTTCAAACCCGTGCGCTCCGACGACCGCACGCTCGGCGAGATTATCAAAGCTATTCGCAAGACGGGCGATAAGCCGGTCAGCGAGCCGAAAGAATAAATCCGCATAGAAAAAGCAGACAAGCGCATCGCCTGCCTGCTTTTTCCGGTTTTTTGTGTTACCGGCAGCTTTTTTCACTGCGGTTTTCCGTACGATTTTCCGTGCCGTTATTCACGCGGTCGGTTGTCTGACGATCGCTCTTATTGCGGCTTTGTTTCTGGCTTTTGTTTGTGTAATTCTTGTTTTCGGAATTTGCCATGTGATTCACCCCTTCCGAAAGCTATTATGCGCACGGTACGCGCGTTTATGTACCGAATTTATGAAATTAGGAAAGGTGGGGCGGCCATGGAATTGCCCGCAGCTTTTGAAAAACGAATGCAGGATATGCTTGGGGCAGAATATACGGCGTTTCGGGCGTCTTACAACGAACCGCACAAACGCGGCATTCGTTTGAACACTGTAAAATGCACAAAAGAGCAGCTTGAACGCGCACTGCCGTTTACACTGGTTCAAACGCCGTTTTCGCCGCTCTCGTTTTATGCGCCGACAGATACCAAAATGGCGGCGCTGCCGCTCTATCATGCAGGCGCGTTTTATTCGCAGGAGCCGTCCGCGTCTTCGGCCGTCACGCTTTTGGCGCCGGAGCCGGGGGATAAGGTGCTCGACCTCTGCGCCGCACCGGGCGGTAAATCCACGCAGATTGCCGCGCTGACCGGCGACACCGGGCTTTTGTGGTCAAACGAAGTTGTGCGCAATCGCGCCGCAATTTTATCCTCCAATTTGGAGCGCATGGGCGTGCGTAATACAGTCGTTTCCAGCGTATACCCGGAGATGCTTGCGGAAAAGCTCGGCGGGTATTTTGATAAAGTGCTCGTTGATGCGCCGTGCTCCGGCGAAGGCATGTTCCGCCGCGATCCCGTTGCCGTGCAGGAATGGAGTCCTGAGCACGTGGAGACCTGCGCTGTACGTCAGCTCGCAATTTTATCCTCCGCCGCACAGTGCGTGCGCGAAGGCGGCATTTTGGTGTACTCTACCTGCACATTCTCCACGGAAGAAAATGAGGGCGTTGTGCAGAAATTTCTCGAGAGCCACCCGGAATTCGTGCTCGAAAAGCCGAATGTCACATTCGGTCGCCCGGCCTATGGCGTAGACGCTGTGCGCATTTTCCCGATGGACGGAGGTGAGGGGCACTTTGCCGCGCGCTTCCGCCGCGTTGCGCCATGTGAAGAACGTTTTGCGCCGTTTAGCTTTAAGCCCGACCGAGAGACGCAGGCGCATGCCGAAGAATTGTACACATCTCTGTTTACCGATGTACCGGGCAGATTCCAGCGCGTGCGCGACCGTGTGATCTTATTGCCAAATGAGCTGCCGGACATTGCAGGACTTTCCGTTCTGCGCGCCGGTGTGGAATTCGGCGAGGCAAAAAAGAACCGCATCGAGCCCGCGCATGGCATTTTCATGGCAAGCCGTGCGGAAAACTGCCGCAGCGTGCTGCATCTCACATCGAACGATCCTGCTTTATTCGCGTTTTTGCGCGGCGAAGAAATCCCCGCAGAGGGGCTTTCCGGTTACACCGCCGTCGCCGCAGACGGTATTGTAACGGGCTTTGGCAAGGCATCGAACGGTGTTTTGAAGAATCGTTACCCAAAGGGGCTGCGCACACACCTGTAAAGGTGCATTCGTTTATACAAAAAGAACAGAAAGCTTCGCAAAGCCAAATGGTTATTTGTGAAGCTTTTTTTGCAATTTAAACCTCGGTAACTTGCAAAAAAGGCAAATACGTGCTAAAATGTGTATAAGCAAACAGGAAAGAAGTGTTTTTTGATGCAGAAAATCCAGATTGAGCGTACCACTGCGCCTAAAGCGAAGCCGGCAGACGAAAGCAAGCTCGGTTTCGGTAAAATCTTTACAGATCACATGTATGTGATGGAATATAACCCGGAGCAGGGTTGGCACGATCCGAAGATCATGCCGTATCAGCCGATCGTCCTTGATCCGTCCGCTATGGTTTTCCACTACGGTCAGGAAATGTTCGAGGGCATGAAGGCTTATAAATGCGCAGACGGTCGCATCCGTCTGTTCCGCCCGAACAAGAACATCGAGCGTGCAAACAACTCCAACAGAAGACTTTGCATCCCGGAGATCCCGGCCGATGATTTCCTCAATGCGATCAAGACGCTCGTCGCCGTTGACGCAGATTGGATTCCGAGCCGCCCCGGCACTTCTCTTTATATTCGTCCGTTCGTCATTGCAACGGATCCGTTCCTCGGCGTACGCCCGTCGAACACCTATAAATTCATCATCATTCTTTCCCCGGTCGGCGCTTACTACGAGAGCGGCCTCGACCCGGTAAAGATTTGGATCGAAGACGACTATGTACGTGCAGTCCGCGGCGGCATCGGCGAAGCAAAGACCGGCGGCAACTACGTTGCAAGCCTCGCGGCACAGGTAAAGGCACACGACGAAGGTTACTCTCAGGTTCTGTGGCTCGACGGTGTTGAGCGCAAGTACATCGAAGAAGTCGGTGCTATGAACATCTTCTTCAAAATCAACGGCACCGTTGTCACCCCGATGCTGAACGGCAGTATTTTGCCGGGCGTTACCCGTGCATCCTGCATCGATCTCTGCAAGCACTGGGGTCTCCCGGTCGAAGAGAGAAGAATCTCCGTTGACGAACTCGTTGAGGCGGCCCGTACCGGTGCACTTGAAGAGTGCTGGGGTAGCGGTACCGCAGCCGTTATCTCCCCGGTCGGCGCACTCCGTTACGAGAACGAAGTCATGCAGATCAAGGACGGCGGCATCGGCGAATTCAGCCAGAAGCTGTACGACACCGTCACCGGCATCCAGACCGGTAAGGTAGAAGATACCCTCGGTTGGACTGTGGAAGTCACACCGCTTGAGAAGTAATTCGAATATTTGAACATTCAAAAGGCCGAGCCCGCGTGGTTCGGTCTTTTTGTATAAAAGAAGAGCTCTGCGACCGGCAAAAGCCAAATGCAGAGCTCAGTTTATATCCGAATCAGTTTTTCTGTATAATCCATGTTCGCAGGGCGGCGATGCTCTGTGCACAGGCTGTAAAGATTATCCGCGCGCGCTTCCAACGCAAACACACGTCTGGCTTCCGGCGAAAGCTTCTTCACGTCCGCAGGGCGTGCGATGATTGGCAGCATCGGCTTCGCTTTGTGCAGGATCTCCGCGCCGCGGCTCGTCATACCTAAAATGCGCAGGTAGGGAGGCAAATTGGGCAGATCGTTCGTGATGCCCAAATACGCGCTTAAAACAATACGCCGAATACGCGCGTGACTGTACCGCTTGGTTTTCACCGCATCAAACAGCCCTGTGCACGTTTCCGCCGTTTCGGCAGCCGCCAAAATGCGGTTTTCAATGCCCTCTGAAACATCCGGCACGCGGCGCAGGTCTTTGGGTGACATGGCAGAGACAGCCGCCAGTACCGCACGGTCGAGATACGAAAGGGAAGTGGGGTACTGTTTTTTGTTTTGCAGCGCGCGAATACACACCGCCGTATTTTCCGGGACATACGAGGAAATCTCTTCACCCTCGATGCTCCTGCTGCGGATCAGGCTCGCCGATGCAAACGCGCCGTGCACTTGGTCGCTGTCGTGGCCAATCGCGATACGCTGCACAGTCTGCGGCACGATATTAGAATTCAACGATAAGATCGCCTTGCAATACTCTATACCCAAAATGCAATTTGGCTTTGTGAGCAGCTCTGCGGTTTCTGCGCCGAGCGCCTTTTTCACAGCCTCCGTACGCGCCGCCGCAAACGAAACGCCTTTTGCAACCTCCGGGCGAATATCCGAATTAAACACATCGGAGTGCAAGTATTCCGCGCAGTGCATGAGGGGAGCGGTATCGCCGGTTTCGCTGCCAAACGTCAGTGTATCTACGCAACCGAGCGCATTTAATAACGAAATGCCGCCGAGCGCAAATTTTTCTGCGCCTGCTACAGCCCACGGCAAGGGCAGCTCCAGCACGAGTGCCGCGCCGTTTTGAAGTGCCAGCCGTGTGCGAGACCACTTATCGAGCACAGCCGCCTCGCCGCGCTGCACAAAATTTCCGCTCATCACACAGACAATGTCGCTGCCGAACTCCTCCGAAATGCGGGAGAGCAGTGCCGCGTGGCCGTTATGCAGCGGATTAAACTCGCAAACAACGCCCGAAATCTTGTTTTTTCCAATCATTTTATAGGAAACTCCTTGAAATTTACATGATTTTGTATTATCATAAGTATAAAGCAATGAAGATCAATTTACAAGCCGCGTTTCCTTATTTATAATTTTGGAAGTGTCGTGCTTATTTTTTGTGCGTTTGCACAGATGATCCAATTCAAATTTAACCATGATTCAGGGGGAAGACGAAATGAAAATTCTGGTCATCAACGCCGGCAGCTCCTCACTTAAGTATCAGCTGATCGATATGGACAACGAGCAAATGCTTGCAAAGGGCAACTGCGAGAAGATTGGCCTTGAAATGGGCATTTTCGGCCACAAGACGGCAGACGGCAGAGAGAAGAAGATCGAAATCCGCATGGCGAACCACACCGAAGCGTTCGAGCAGGTCAAGAACGCACTTCTCGACAGCGAAGTCGGCGTCATTAAGGATCTGAGCGAAGTCGCTGCTATCGGCCACCGTATCGTTCAGGGCGGCGCGCTCTTCAGCGAGTCCGTTCTCGTTGACGAAAAGGTCATCGAGGGCATCGAAAGCCTCATCCCGCTTGCACCGCTGCACAACAGCGCACATGTACAGGGCATTCGCGCCTGCATGAACGTTTTCGGCAAGGAAGTCCCGGAAGTTGTCGTGTTCGATACGGCTTTCCATTCCACCATGCCGCAGAAGGCTTACATGTTCGCTGTGCCGTATGAGTACTATGAGAAGTACAAGATCCGCCGCTATGGCTTCCACGGCACCTCCCACCGCTATGTCAGCCACCGCGTTGCAGAGCTCATGGGCAAGGACATCAAGGATCTGAAGCTTATCACCTGCCACATCGGCAACGGTTCCTCCATCACCGCCATCAAGAACGGCAAGGTCATCGACACCAGCATGGGTCTCACCCCGCTTGACGGCTTCATGATGGGTACCCGTACCGGCACGCTTGATCCGTCTGTTGTCACGTTCATCGCAGAGAAAGAGAACCTCACTCCGGCACAGCTTTCCGACCTCTTCAACAAGAAGTCTGGCCTGCTCGGTATCTCCGGCATCTCCAGCGATGACCGCGACATCTGCAAGGCAGAGGACGAGGGTGACGAGCGTGCACACCTCGCACATGAGATGCTCGTTTATCAGATTCAGAAGTTCATCGGCAGCTATGTCGCTGCGCTGAACGGCGTAGACGCAATCGTCTTCACCGCAGGTCTTGGCGAGAACCAGGATACCCTGCGCGAGCGCATCTGCACCAACATGGAATACCTCGGCATCAAGTTCGATCACGAAGCCAACAAGGGCGTTCGCGGCAAGGAGAAGAAGATCTCCGCGCCGGACAGCAAGGTCGCTGTTTACATCGTCCCGACCAACGAAGAACTTGTCATTGCACGCGATACGAAAGCCATCGTTGAAAAGCTGTAATTTCACCTGAAATTCGATACCGGATCCGTTTTTGCGGGTCCGGTATTTTTCATATTTAAATTTTAAGTGAAAATCGCGGGTTTATTTTCTGTTTTTGGCTTTTGAACCGCAAAAATGGTTGCAAATTTGTAACTATTGTGTTATGATTGTAACTGTATAAAACGATCTGTACCATATTCTGCCGCAACAGGACAGAAACCGGCTTTTGCTTCTACAGGTCGATGCCTTGATAAGGATAGGTGAAAACACATGCAATATAGAAAAAGAATGCTCCAAAAGAAGGGCACGGCTCTGTTGCTTTCCGCGCTGCTATTGGCTTCTGCGCTGCCGCTTGCGGCTTATGCGGAAGAAGTTTCCGCAAAAACGACCGAATACGTGAACTTCCGCTCCGGCCCCGGTACGAATTACAGCTCGCAGGGGATCATCGCTTCCGGCACGACCATCACGGTAACGGATACGAGCAATTCCGAGTGGTACGCCGTGCGTCTCTCGAACGGCTCTACAGGTTATATCTACGCCGAGTATATTTCCATGTCTACCGGCGGCAGCACAAGCAACGGGGAAGAACGCAGTGCCAAAACGACGGAATATGTGAATTTTCGTTCCGGACCGGGCACAAATTACAACTCTAAAGGCGTCATTGCATTAGGCACCACCGTTACGGTCACCGACACGAGCAATGCCCAGTGGTACGCCGTGCGTCTTTCTAACGGCTCTACAGGCTATATTTTTGCCGAATACATCAGCTTCACGGGCAGCAATACGCCGTCTGCTACGGCGGCACCTACACAGGCGCCATCCAACGGTTCCGAGCAGACCGCAAAAACGACCGAATACGTAAATTTCCGTTCCGGCCCCGGTACGAATTACAGTTCTAAAGGCGTCATTGCATTGGGCACCACCGTCACGGTCACCGACACGAGCAATTCCGAGTGGTACGCCGTGCGCCTCTCGAACGGCTCTACGGGCTACATTTTTGCACAGTATTTGAAGCTGAACAGTTCTTCCTCCGCAACGGCAACGCCCGCACCGACACAGGCACCGAGCGGTTCCGAGCAAAGCGCGAAAACGACGGAATACGTAAACTTCCGTTCCGGTCCCGGCACGAATTACAGTTCTAAAGGCGTCATTGCATTGGGCACCACCGTTACGGTCACCGACACGAGCAATTCCGAGTGGTACGCCGTGCGCCTCTCGAACGGCTCTACGGGCTACATTTTTGCACAGTATTTGAAGCTGAACAGTTCTTCCTCCGCAACGGCAACGCCCGCACCGACACAGGCACCGAGCGGTTCCGAACAAAGCGCGAAAACGACGGAATACGTAAACTTCCGTTCCGGCCCCGGCACGAATTACAGCTCTAAAGGCGTTATCGCTTCCGGCACAACCGTCACGGTCACAGATAGGAGCAACTCTCAGTGGTATGCCGTGCGCCTTGCAAACGGCTCCACGGGCTACATCTTTGCACAGTATTTGAAGGTCACCGGCACGTCGTCCGCAACGCCTACACCTACGCAGGCACCGTCCAATGATGGCACTGTGCAGGCTAAGCTCACCGCAGACGTAAACCTGCGCCGCGGTGCAGGTACGAATTACGGCGTCATCAAGGTCATCGGCACCGGCACCACCGTTACGGTCACGGACGCGTCGAACAGCCAGTGGTACAAGGTAAAGCTTTCGGACGGCACAGAGGGCTATCTGTTCTCCGAATATCTGAAAGTTACTTCCGGCAATATTGATTCTGCCAAGCCTTCCGCAACGCCCACGCCGACCCCGGCGCCGAGCAACGGAACCGTACAGGCCAAGACCACATCCGATTTAAATGTGCGCAAAGGCCCCGGCACAAGCTATGGCATCATCAAGGTTATCGATATGAACGTTAACGTTACCGTTACGGAAGCCACAAACAGCAGCTGGTACAAAGTGAAGCTTTCCGACGGTACAGAGGGCTACCTTGCTGCGCAGTACTTGAAGATTACCTCCGGCGATATCAACTCCGTAAAGCCCGGTAACAGTGGAGATGATAACACCAATAACGGCAACAACTCCAATGCACCCGCAACAGACGAATACGTCCGCGTTACGGTCGGCCTCAACCTGCGTTCCGAGCCGAACACGAGCTGTAAAGTACTCACCGTTTTGAGCACCGGCACCGTGCTGAACGTGCTTGACCGCAAAACGAGCGGCTGGGTGCATGTGCGTACGACCGGCGGCGCAGAGGGCTATGTCTCGGCAGAATATGTCACAGCATATGACCCGTCTTCGTCCAGTGCATCGATCTCTGTTTCTTCCGTCGATCTCGCACAGTATAAGACCATCTACATTCAGGCTTCTTCTTCCGGCTCTGTCACGTGGGAGAGCAGTGATGCTTCCGTTGCAACGGCAAAAGCCGGTGTTTCCGGTCAGCTCTTCATTTACGGCGCTGCGCCGGGCACGGCCAAGATCACCGCAAAGAGCGCAAATGGCACTGCACTTGCCACCGTTTCCGTCACGGTCTCCGCGCCGGAAGCTGTCCGCTTTGCGTACACAACACCGAATATTATCACAGCCGGTTCATCCTTCAATTTGAAGGCGGTTACGGATACGCAGAAATCCGCCGTGCGCTTTGAGATTGATGGCGTCGGCACCTACGATACCACGTCCTACGATTCCGAAAGTCAGGGCGACAACAACGTCCGTATTTTCTCTGCTTCGGCTACAATCAGTACACCTGGCACCTACACGGTGCGTGCGTATTCGTCTTCCGGCGGCGGTTATTCCTCCGATTACAGAGAGTTCACCATCCTCGTCGTCTCTACAACGGATTCCGATACGACAACAGGCGAGAGCCGCCGCGTAAGTGACAGTATGCTCGACAACATCGCCTCTTATGAAGGCTATGTCCCACAGGTTTCGCCGGACACGCTTGCCGGCAATATCCCGACCGTCGGCTACGGTTACGTTGTTTCCAAGAACACCACATTCTACAATAACCTGACCCGCTCGGAAGCAAAGGCCATGCTGGCCGATACCGTCAACCGCGGCTCTTACACCACAGAGATCAACCGTTTCATCTCGAGCAACGGCCTTTTGATGAGCCAGTGCCAGTTTGATGCGCTTGCAAGCTTCTCTTACAATGTCGGCGCAGGCTACTGGAACGGCTCCGGCAACTGCTACGTGCGTACAGTCATCATGAACACCGTTGTTCCGCCGCAGGATCTGTCTTCTTCCAATCCGTACGGCGGTAAGGTAACGGCTTCCACACTACCCATGTATCAGGACCACAGCGCTTCTTCCACGCAGATTACTACGCTTAAGATCAGCACAAGTGTGAACATCCTCGATTATTACCGCGACTCAAGCACGAAGCAGAGCTGGTACAAGGTCTCTGCAAGCGGCAAGAGCGGTTGGGTGCGCGCAGGCGATGTTGCTTTCAACAGCACCTCTGGTCTCACGCATGACCTGAACTATGTGGACGCCTACACATTCGGCAGCAATCTGCTGGATTGGCATGTGGCAGGCGGCAACTGCTACATCGGCCTGTATTATAGACGCCTTGCAGAAGCTAAGGTATTCTCCTACGGCAACTACGCCGAGGCATCGCCCTCTAACGGCAACTATAAGAAGAATACATACGGTTACAAAGTCCCGAGCTGTCTGTAAAGCTAAACTACTTTTCATAGTCCTAAAATTAAGCTGTGCATTCTAATGGAGTGCACAGCTTTTCTTTATATGCTCGGCAATGTGTAAAGTTTTGTCACTTTACGTGTTATTTATAAAACGGCAAGCCGACTGCTTTCACACAGTCGGCTTGCTTTTATATTATGCGATCGACCGATCAGCAGCCACAGCCGCCGCAGCCGTTGTTGCAGCCACCACAGTTGTTGCAGCCGCAATCGTTACCGCAGCCACAGCCGCCGCAGCACAAGAGGATCAGTATGATAATGATGATCCAAGAGCAACCTCCGCCAAAACCGTTACACATGATTGAACGCCTCCTTTCGTTTACAGTACAGAATATGAAAGTGGGGGAAATGTGTGATGGTCAAAACAAAACTTCAAAAACTTTTTAAGTTTAGGCGTTTCAGTTAGTATTATTGAGAAATAATTTTAAATAGAGAGATAATTTAATGTAATTCCTGAAAATCGACTAAAATCGCGCTTGACAATACATCCGTTTTGCTTATAATTAAAGTCAAAGAAAGTCAAAGACAAAGAAAGGACAAGAGGCGATCAGAAATGCGAATCAGCGACAGCGTTGCGAATTACATCTTACAAATGCTCAATGATGAAAACGGCATCGCGGAGATCCAGCGTAATGAGCTTGCAAACACGCTGGGCTGCGTACCGAGCCAAATCAACTACGTCATCACGTCCCGTTTCACACCGGAGCAGGGATATATCGTAGAGAGCAGGCGAGGCGGCGGCGGTTACATTCGCATCATTCGCCGGAGCATGACAAAATCCGATTTAATCATGCACATTGTCAATTCCATCGGGCCTAAGCTGGACGCAGCTTCTATGCGCGCCATGCTGCGGAATCTTGTGGAAACGGGCGTTGCGTCCGAATCCGACGCTCACCTGATGATGGCAGGGCTTTCGGATTCGGCACTTGCACCGGCGCCAAAAGAAATTCGAGATCAACTGCGGGCATCGATCTTCAAAAACATGTTGCTCGTACTAAATGCATAAAAAGCCATTTTGAAAGGACGGGATGACTTATGATGTGTCAGAACTGCGGAAAGAATCCGGCAACGACCCACATTAAAACCATCGTCAACGGCAAGTTGGCGGAATATGACCTTTGCTCGGAATGTGCAAGGGCAAAAGGCTACAAGAGCTTTTTTAACTTTGATGATATGGACTTTGATTTCAACAATCTGCTCGGCAGCTTCATCGGTGCGCCGACCGGGCGCAGTAATGCGGTGCGCTGCCCGAAATGCGGTGCTTCCTTTGAGGAGATTGCAGAAAGCGGCAAGATCGGCTGCGCAGAGTGTTACAATGTGTTCCGTGACCGCCTGATGCCGACTATCCACCGCATCCACGGTGCAGCAAAGCACAAGGGCAAAGTACCCGGAAGCAATGCGCTGCGCATTGTGGAACCGGCAGGTAAGATTGCCGTTGTGGAAGAACCCACGCCGATTGAAAAGAAACGTGCGGAACTGAAAGAAGCAATCGAAAAGCAGGACTTCGAGCATGCAGCTGAGCTGCGTGACGAAATCAAAGAAATGGAGAAAGGAGATGGGAAACATGCTTAACGAAGAAAAGAAATGGTATGAAAAAGCAGGTAAAGAAAGTGACGTTGTCATCAGCACGCGTGTGCGTCTGGCGAGAAACCTTGCAGATATGCCGTTCCCAAACCGCATGACGCCTGACCAGAAAGCAGCCGTAGAGCGCCGCGTACGCGATGCGATCCTCAGCGGCAACAGCGCCATCGCATCGGATTTTGACTTCGTGCAGATGGACGACCTCAGCAACGAGCAGGCGGTGTCACTTGTGGAACGCCACATCGTCAGCCCGGAGTTCATCGCAAACGCAAAGGGACGCGGATTCCTCATCTCAAAGGACGAGCGCATCTCCATTATGGTGAACGAAGAAGACCACGTGCGTATTCAAGTGCTGCATGAGGGCCTTGCGCTCAGCGAAGCTGCCGAAATGGCAGACCGCATCGATACGCTTTTAAACGAATCGTTGCGTTTTGCGTTTGATTCCGAGCTCGGCTACCTCACCCAATGCCCGACGAACCTCGGCACCGGCATGCGGGCTTCCGTAATGCTGCATCTGCCGGCGCTCACCGAAAACGGCGCAATGTCCAGAATCTCCACAAATCTTTCGAAGCTCGGCCTTGTGATCCGCGGTACATACGGAGAAGGCAGCAATGTCATCGGCGCCATGTATCAGCTTTCAAACCAGATTACACTGGGTCTCAGCGAAAAAGAGGCTGTGGAAAATTTGCAGAACATTACGATGCAGCTCATTTCCGAAGAGCGCAAAACGCGTGCTTCGCTCAGCAAGAACATCAATGTGCAGGACAAAGTAGGCCGCTCCGCCGGCGTGCTGAAAAACGCACGGTTGCTTTCCTGCGATGAATATATGAAGCTTATCTCCAATGTACGTTTCGGCATTGCAGAAAAGCTTTTAAGCGGTATAACGCTTGAAGATATTCACACACTGACCGTAGCGGTACAGCCGGCCACCATGGCAGCCGCACACGGCAGCAATCTTTCGGCGGGGCAAAGAGACATTCTCCGCGCAGACGAGGTGCGCAAAGCCCTCAAAGCGCTTCAATAACAGAAAATCAGTAAAGAGAACTGCGATACGGCAGTGATCGAAAGGACGGGAATTTATATGTATAGATTCACAGGTTTTACAGAGAAAGCAAACAATGCCATGAACCGCGCCATCGAAAAGGCGGAGGAACTTGGCCACAATTACATCGGCAGTGAGCACGTGCTCTACGGCTTGATTGCAGAGGGCAGCGGCGTTGCGTTCAACGTGCTGAATAAGCTCGGCATCACGGCAGACGATTACGAACGCCTGATGCAGGAGAAGATTGGCACTTCTTCGCCGACGAACCTCACCACCGCATATTTCACCCCGCGCACAAAGCGCATTTTGCAGATGGCAAAGCTCGCGGCCTCCAAGCTCGGCAGTAACTACGTCGGCACGGAGCACCTGCTCATCGCCATCATTGAAGACGGTGAAAGCTTTGCGGTGCGTTTCCTGCAAATGCTCGGCGTTGACCCGCAGAGCGTTGCAAATGCGTTGTCCTCGGCGCTTTCCGACGGTTATACCGTCGATAAAGCTTCCGGCAATGCGTACCCGAAGGACGAAAACGGCGAAAAGGAAGGCGGCAGTGCACTTGAAAAGTTTGGCCGCGACCTGACAAAGCTCGCAGCCGAAGGCAAGATTGACCCGGTCATCGGCCGTCATAACGAGATTGAACGTGTCATTCAGATCTTGTCTCGTCGTACGAAGAATAATCCGGTGCTCATCGGTGAACCGGGCGTCGGCAAGACCGCCGTTGCGGAAGGCTTGGCGCTGAAGATTCATGAAGGCGAGGTGCCGGAGCTGCTGAAAGGCAAGCGTCTGGTGGCGCTTGATCTTACCGGTATGGTCGCAGGCTCTAAGTACCGTGGCGATTTTGAAGAACGTATCAAGTCCGCCATCGACGAAGTGAAGAAGGACGGCAACGTCATTTTGTTCATCGATGAGCTGCACACCATCATTGGTGCAGGCTCCGCAGAGGGCTCTGCCGATGCCGCCAATATCTTAAAGCCGGCTCTGGCGCGCGGTGACTTCCAGGTCATCGGTGCGACGACCATCAACGAGTACAGAAAGTACATTGAAAAAGACGCCGCGTTGGAGCGTCGTTTCCAGCCGGTACATGTCGGTGAGCCGACCGAAGAAGAAGCGGTGCAAATCCTTGAAGGTCTGAAAGATCGCTACGAGGCGCACCATAAAGTACAGATTACCGATGAAGCCATTGAGAGCGCCGTTAAGCTCTCCTCGCGCTACATTGCAGACCGTTACCTGCCGGATAAGGCCATCGACCTCGTCGATGAAGCGGCGTCCCGTGTGCGTCTCAGAACATTCACTGCGCCGGAAGACCTGCAGGAGATGGAAAAGCGCATCAAGGAAGTCGAGATTGATAAGGCGGCTGCCGTCAACGAGCAGGACTTCGAGCGCGCGGCCGAGTTGCGTGACAAGCAGAAAGCCCTTACAGATGAGCTGGAGCAGAAAAAGAACGAGTGGGCTGCAAAGAATGAGCGCAGCAACAGCGTCGTGAAGGCAGAAGACATCGCCGAGATCGTCGCCATGTGGACCGGCATCCCGGTCGTACAGCTGACGCAGGAAGAAAGCGAGCGCCTGCTGCATCTTGAAGATACGCTGCACAAGCGTGTCATCGGTCAGGACGAAGCCGTCACGGCCATTGCAAAGGCCATCCGCCGCGGCAGAGTCGGCCTGAAAGATAAGAATCGCCCCATCGGCTCGTTCATTTTCCTCGGCCCGACCGGCGTGGGCAAGACCGAGCTGTGCAAGGCGCTTGCGGAAGCCATGTTCGGTGACGAAAAGGCCATGATCCGTCTCGATATGTCGGAGTACATGGAGAAGCACACGGTGTCTCGTCTCGTCGGTTCGCCTCCGGGATATGTAGGCTTTGATGAGGGCGGTCAGCTGACCGAGGCAGTGCGCCGCAAGCCGTATTCCGTTGTGCTGTTTGATGAGATCGAAAAGGCACACCCGGATGTCTTCAACATGCTGCTGCAAATTCTCGATGACGGCCGTCTGACGGATTCGCAGGGCAAGGTGGTCAGCTTCAAGAACACCATCATCATCATGACCTCCAACATCGGTGCGCGTCTCATTACAGAGAAGCAGCAAGAGCGTCTCGGCTTTGCCACCGCGGACAACAAGTCGACAGAAGAAGACAGCGCAGTCGCCGATTTCGAGCGCACAAAAGAGCTCGTCATGGGTGAGCTGAAGAAGGTGTTCCGTCCGGAATTCATCAACCGTGTCGATGACATTATTGTGTTCCGTAAGCTCCTGCACGACGACATTCAGAAAATCGCCGGCAAAATGCTCGAGGGTCTTAAGGGTCAGCTGCGCGACATGGACATCGCGGTCGAGTTCACCCCGGCTGCTGTGGAAGCTGTTGCAAACGCCGGTTTTGACCCGGTTTACGGTGCAAGACCGCTGCGCAGAGCGATCCGCAGCAAGATGGAAGACCCGATTTCCGAAGAGATGCTCGAGGGCAACATGAAAGCGGGCGGCTCGTATGTCTGCGACTTCAAAGACGGTAAGTACGTCATTGAAGACAAGGCAAAGAAGAGCGGCGACGAAAAGTCGAGCGAAAGCGAAGCAAAGTAATCACACCCGTTAAGGCAAATGTCCTTTAAAGGCACATAGAAAGGCGGTCTGCCGGGTAGAAAATTATCCGTGCAGACCGCCTTTTGCTGCCCTAAATCACGCAAACACCGTCTCAATGTGCTTTGCGCACTCGGGCGGAGAATACGTGAACTTATCAATATGGTCGCCCTGAAAGAAATATACAGGCGGCTCGGGTTTATAGGTGTAATCAAAGCATTCCACAAGCACGAGCTTCACCTTCATGCGGTTCGGCAGAATACTTTTGATGAACACGCTGGCCTGCTGTCCGGCATGGACGTTTTCTTTCAGCTCGGCAAGTCCTGCAAGGTTTGGGGTCAGCTCCACAAAAATGCCGTAGCTTTCCACGCTGCGCACGATACCTGCGACCGTTTCGCCGACACGAAAGCGCTCCGCGTTTTCCGTCCACGTGCCGAGCAGCTCGCGGTGGCTGAGCGTAATGCGGTTCTCGTCCTTCATGCGCACCACGGCGCGAATATCCATGCCGACCGTGAACCGCTCCTTCGGGTGGTCGATGCGCGAAACAGAAATGGCATCGATAGGCAGTAGGGAAACAATACCGCAGCCGATATCCGCAAACGCACCGAACGGCTCCAAATGCGTGATGCGCACCGGGATCACATCGCCGCAGGTAAGCCCCGCTATGTACTCTGCCATGCAGCGCTCCTGTGCTTTTCGACGCGACAACACCGCTGTGATCCTGCCGAACGCATCACGAATAAAATCCGTGATGATAAAGCACACAGGCTTATTCACACGTGAAATGATGGCGATGTCCCGCACGGTGCCCTCGCGTATGCCGAGCGCGCCTTCTTCGCGCGGGATAATGCCCCGCATACATTTGAGATCTACAATGAGGTTGTGCTCGTTGTCGCAGATGATACTGCGCGCCTCTAAGATCTTTCCGTCGCGCATTGCGTCGGAGAGGGCGGCAGGCGTCTGCATACTGGCTTTGTTTTCCGCTTTGTCGATCAAATGACCTTCCGGGTAAAATTTCATGTACTTCACTCCTTTTTAAGGCCGTGCCGCGCAAAAAACGCTTTCGGCTGCGCCTTAACTACGCCGAAGTATATGAACCTAAACTTTCATTTATGCGTTTCTGAACTTTTCATGAAGATAAACAAAAGGGCTTGCATGTTTTTACCGTGTATATTAAAATAGATATACAGATGCAAAGTATGTCTTTGCAAAAGAAAGGAAACAGAAAAAATGAAGAAAATGAAACTGCTGTGTGCGGCGTTGACCGTAATCATGCTGCTCACAGCTTGCTCCGGCAGCACCTCTTCTGCCGCAGAAAAGGTCATCGGCACTACGGATAAAGTTGTTGCGGCAGATACCTTAAAACCCTTGGCAAAGGCCGACAAAGAAAAGCTCGGCTATCAGCTCGATATGCCGGAAAAAGGCGAGGAGATTTGTGTGCTGACAACGAACTACGGCACCATTCGCATGCGCTTTTTCCCGGATGCCGCACCGAAAGCCGTGTACAGCTTTAAATCTCTGGCGCTTTCCGGCTACTATGACGGCGTCACTTTCCACCGCGTCATCGATGACTTCATGATTCAGGGCGGTGACCCGCTTGGCAACGGAACCGGCGGCGAGAGCATTTGGGGTGAGAATTATGACGACGAATTTCACGAAAACCTCGTCAACATCACCGGCGCGGTCTCTTGTGCAAACAGCGGTGCCAACACAAACGGCAGCCAGTTTTTTATAAACTGCACGGAACCGGGCAAAATAGACTGGGATACCTACGACCAGTATTATCAGGTCTATAAATCTGCACCGGAAAAGTTCACCTCCATGTACGGCGGCACGCTCGATATGGACAAAGTAACGGATGCCTACAAAGAACTTTACGATAAAAACGGCGGCAACACACACCTTGACGGTGCATATTCCACCGCAGGTACCGGACACACCGTGTTCGCACAGGTATTTGACGGCATGGACGTGGTGCGCAGCATCATGGGCGTTGAGACCGACTCGAACGATAAGCCGCTTGAAGACGTCACCATTCTCTCCGCAGAAATCGTACCCTACGAATAAATTTCTTAAACAAATTTAGTATAATCCCAAATCATTTTAAGGAGGAAGTTTCCATGGCAATCGTACATCCCACAGCTGAAAATTTCGACGCATTGATCCGCGATAACAAGCTTGTTCTTGTAGACTTTTTTGCAACATGGTGCGGCCCGTGCAAAATGATCGCACCGTTCATTGAGGAAGTTGCAGAAGAATACGAGGGCAAGGCCGTCGTCGCGAAGATCGACGTTGACGAAGCGCAGGAAATCGCCGCCGAATACGGCATCTCCAGCATTCCGACCGTCATCCTCTTTAAAGACGGCGCCCCCATCCACACCGAAGTCGGCGCACACGATAAGGCTTTTTACGCAAACCTCATCGAAATGCACCTGTGAGGCCGCGCCATGTTCACCTTTGAACGCAAAGCGAATTACTACGAGACCGACCAAATGGGCATCGTGCACCACTCGAATTACATTCGTTGGTTTGAGGAAGCCCGCTTGGAGATGCTACGCGCTATGGGATTGCCGTACAAAAAAATGGAAGATAACGGCATTCTGATCCCCGTGCTGGATGTTTCGTGCAGCTACAAGCACCCAATTCGCTTTGATGAGACGCTTGTGCTTACACTGCGCATTCAAAACTACAACGGTGTACGCTTTGAAATGGCGTATGAGGGGCACAGCAAGGAGACTGGGCTTTTGAGTTGCACCGGTACTTCGCAGCACTGCTTCACAACACCCGCGTTAAAGCCGATCCGTATGCAGAAGCATTTTCCCGCATGGCACGAAGTATTTCTTCAGGCCGCAGAGCAGGACAAAGCAGAGTAATTCAAAACACAAAAATGCCCGCCGGGCTGACCGATGTGATCGGAAAGCCCGGCGGGCATTTTTATAAATCTTTAGTTTTTATTCATGTCGCAAAGCATCGATCGGGTTCAGGTTTGCCGCCTTGAAGGAGGGGAGAAGCCCGAAGATGATGCCGATGACCATGGAGAACACAACGGCAATAATGATGGATGGCACGCTGATGGCAACCGGAGCAGACGTCACGCGCGATATGATTGCCGCAAGACCGATACCGGCACCCACGCCCACAATGCCGCCAAGGCTTGTCAGCACAGCGGCTTCCGTTAAGAACTGCCACAGAATGCGGCTCTTTTTCGCGCCGATGGCTTTTTTCAGACCGATCTCTCGCGTACGCTCCGTAACGGAAACGAGCATGATGTTCATAACGCCGATACCGCCGACGAGCAGGGAGATGCTCGCAATCCAGATGAGCTGCGAATTTGTGGAGCTGCTGAGATCCTGCAAGTCCTGCGCCTGCTTTAAAAGATCCTGTGCCTGATACTTGATCTCGCTGTTCGTTACGTTCGTGTTCATGATCTCCGCCACAGCCTTGCCGGCATCCGTCATGGCTTCCGTATTGGAAACGCGAATGGCCACGTTCTGCGGCTCATCGAACGAATAGAGCGCCGGCCACATGGAGCTTGGCACGAAAATACGAGAGGCAGAGCTATCCGAGTAATACGTATAATACTCATCGATGGAGTTGATGACGGGCTCAAACTTGCTGTCTTCATCTACAACGCCAACCACCGTAAACGGAATGCTGCTGATCTCGATCGTTTTTCCGATGGGGTTTTCGCCGTCAAACAGCGAATCCGCCGTATCGGCATCGATGATGGCTGCCGCGTGGAAATCCGTAAAATCACTGTCCACAAAGGTGCGACCGCTTTTCAGCACCAACCCATTCGTCGTGAAATAGCTGTTATCCACGCCGAAGACCTGCGAGCCGGAAATGCCGTTGTTGCCGTAGTAAACGGAGTTGTTGTAGTCGCTGCGGCTGGTATAGAACGCCGCATCTTCCACGTTTTTTACGGACTTGATTTTTTCCATCGTGGTCTCGTCACGCACAGGAATGCCGTCCGGCAAGCCGTTATACAGCATTTCGTACTGATAATCGCCCTGATACAGCTGAATCTGCACCGTGTTTGTGCCGGAGCCGATGAGGTTCTTTTTGATTTGCTCATTCGTGCCCTTGATGGTGGACACGATGGAGATGATAGAGGCGATACCGATGATGATGCCGAGCATCGTCAGGAACGAGCGCATTTTGTGCGACCAGATTCCCTGAAATGAAAGTCTGATATTTTCAATCATGCGTCAAGCCCCCTTGCGTCGATGCCGTCATTTTCGTCTGTGTTTTCTTCCATGCCGTTCGCCTTGGCACCATCAATTGCCGAAGTGCCGTAGGGGAAAGCCACATAATCTTCTTCCGTCAAAGTATCGCTCTTGATCTCCAGATACTGGTTGTAGATCGTCTTGCCGGTTTTGATATACGTTTTATGCACACGGTTATCGTCGCCGACCTTCAAAACATACTTGCCGCCGTCATCGCTGCGAATATACGCTTTAAAAAGATATATTGCATTGCTTGCGTTATCCGAGGCCGCCTGCAAAGTAATATCAAGGCCCATGCCGTTTTTCAGGCCGTCCGCATCGGCAATGCGCGCTGTAAACTGGTACGTGGAGCTGTTTGGGTTTGAGGAGCCGTCATAGTAATAATTGGAATTGTCATTCGGAAAATCGGAGATCTGTACAATCTCTGCCTCATACATTTGTCCGTTCTCCCAAGAGCTCGCCATAACCGTGTCGCCGACATGCACCTTGCCGAGCAGCGACTCGTTTAAGGATGCCGTTATATAGAAACCGTCGCCGCCCGAAACCACGAGGAACGGGGAGCTTGTGGACATCGCCGTATCGAGATCTGTGAGCGACTTCACAACGCCGTTCACGGTCGATTTTATTGTAGCGTTTTCAAGATCCAGCTTCGCTTTTTCAAGGTCATGCGCCGCTTGTTTCACATTCAGCTTTAAATCTTGAATCTGCTGCTTTTTATCGGCGATCATCTGCTGCAATTCTTCCGCCGTATACATGGAGCCTCCGGTATCGTAGCTGATGCCCGGATCGGCGTAGGAGAGATCCGGCATTTGAATGTCATCCGGCTCGCTGATAACTTCATTAAAGAAGCCCGCGGAAATCTTATCGCCGTCCATCTGCCAGCCCTTTACAAGCGGCAGATTTTCGTTATCCTGTTCATGCACTTCAAAGCGTGCGACAAACGGGCCGTCCGGCAATGTGAAATCAGGCTCCGGCGTGGGTACGCTTTCGCCGCCGGTCTCATTCGTTTTTGTGAATGTCATCTGCTTGAACCACGCCATACCGGAAACCGTTGGCGCTTCCGTGGGTTCTATGGGCGGCGCGGGAGTAGGGGCTTCCGTCGGCGCTGTGGTGGGCTCCGCAGTCGGTTCGGGGGTAACCATCGGCTGCGGCGCCGCCGTGGGCACTTCACTCGGCTGTGCCGTAGGCTCTGCGCTCGGTGTGGGGGTCGGAGTGGGGGTAGGGGTAGGGGTCGCACGCGGGTCTGTCACGCCGAGCAGCTTCAAGAGAAAGCCCTTCGTCAGCACAGCATCTTCCGTGCAAAGAAAGACATACGGGTCTTCCTCCGTACCGGCACCTTTAAACGGCTTCGAGTGCTCTGTAATCTCCGTATACAGTTCCGCCTGCGATTCCGGCACCGGCGTGGGAGTGGGTTCCGGCTCGGGCTCCGGGATAGCCGGCTCCACATACGGCGCCGTATTCTGGAGCTTCGTAAGTTCTTTTTCGGCCTGCTCCAGTTCGTATTTCTTCTTTTTTTCTTCAAGCTCCTTGCTCTCTACCTTCAGCTGGAGCTTTGTCGTATCATACTGCAAAAGCGTATCGCCAATCTTGACAGTATCGCCCTCTTTGACGAAAATCTTAGAAATAGCTTTTTCTTTATCGGGGTAAAGTTCCTGCACAAAGTCACTTGTAGCATTACCGTAGGTGCTGGACTGGTCGCCCCAATACTGCGTGGAGATATTTGAAACCTGCTCCACATCCACCGTGGCATTTGCCGCCTTGCCGTTCACCGCGACCGTCACGCCGGTGATGATCAGCGCGATCACGATCACTACGGAGACCACCGTGATAATGACTTTTTTAAGTGGGAAATTTGCCGGCAGATTCATGCTTCCGCCTCCTTTTCCTCGGGGATATGCTGTTCCGCAAACTGACCGTCGCGAATATGCAGCACACGCTTTGCGTGGTTTGCCACATCAATGTCATGCGTGATCATCACAACGGTCACACCCTCGTCGTTGAGCGTCTGGAACAGCTCCATAATCTGCGCGCCGGACTGACTGTCGAGCGCGCCGGTCGGTTCATCGGCTAAAAGAATTTTCGGATTGTTGACGATGGCGCGGGCGATCGCGACGCGCTGGCACTGACCGCCGGAAAGCTGGTTCGGCTTAAAATCCACACGGTCGCCGAGACCTACACGCTCTAAAGCACGCACGGCACGCGCACGTCGCTCTTTTTTCGGCACACCTGCGTATAAAAGGGAAGCGCCACGTTTTCCGCCGCGCTCTGGCGAGGCAAAAGATGAAAGCTCTGGAACACGAAGCCGATGGAGTTGAGGCGAATTTCCGAAAGCTTCGATTCGCTGCTGCCGATGATACTTTCGCCCGCAAGTGCATACGTGCCTGAAGTCGGCAGATCAAGGCAGCCGATGATGTTCATCAGCGTCGTTTTGCCGGAGCCGGACGGACCCATGATGGCGACATATTCTCCCTCATTCACAGAAAGAGAGATGTCTTTTAGAACCGGCACTTCCATTTTGCCTTGAATATACGTTTTATAAATGTTGTGCAGCTCTAAGATCATGCCGTAGCACCCCCGATAACGGTTCCAAGACTCGCCGCGCCGTCATTTTCATAGGTGGTCACGCCATCTGCCGTGCTTGCTTCTCCGGCTGCCGTGTCTGTTTCGCCCTCTGACTCCGTTACGGCACTTTCTGCGGGCATGGGGCTGTAGCCGTTCGGGTTGCCGTCCATATCGCTGCCGTTTTCTGCGGGCATAACACCGTTTGCATCGTCCGTTTTGGCATCGTTCATGTCACCGGAATCATTCCCCTGATTCTTATAAGAAATATCATCCGTAGCATACATGCCGCTGTGCACGCGGTCTTCCACAACGGCCAAGCGATCGTCTGCCGTCACGCCGGACGTAATCTCATATTCGGAAAGGGTATCGTCAAACTTGCCGAGCTGCACTTCACGCTTTTCGATGCGATTCTTATCGTTTACGGCCCAAACGTAGTTTTTGCTGCCTTCGTTGAGAATATAGTAGCTTGGCAGCCAAATTCCGGTCTTCACGTCTTCGGCCTCATCCGGCTCCACGTAAACGTGCTGACCGAGCATGAGACCTTTGAAATCATCGAGCACAAGGTAGAAGTTATACTTTGTCGCCTTTGTAAACGAGCTTTCGGAACCGTAGGAAACGCCGCTGTTGTTATTATCGTTTGCGGCTTCGCGTTCAATGCTCTCCACGGTGCCCGTCCAAGTCTGCTCCGGGTCTACGCGGGAGACGACCTTCATTTTCATGCCCTCCTGCAAGGAATAGACATTCAGCTCCGTTGCCGTGCCTTTTACACGGTAAGAACCCGTCGCGAGAATCGTAATATACGCGTTCGTAGAATCGCTGCCGCTTGTGTTGGTATTGGAACCGTCATTGATCTGCTTCACAACGCCGGCCATTTCTGCCATGACATCCGCATTTTCAAGCGATTTCTTGAGGTTCTCGATCTCTTTCGCCTTCGTAGACTGATCGTATTCCGTCGATTTCACTTCAAGCTGCGCAGACTGGATTTGCAGGGTATAGGAAAGCTGTTCGTCGGAAGACGCTTTGTTCTTTTCCTTCTGCAGGGAATCAATCTGCTGGTTCAGCGTGGAAATGCGGTTTTTAAGGCTTTCCAGCTGTAACTGCGCCTCTTCAAGCTGCATTTGCAGGTCGTCCGTATCGTAGCTGAATAACTTATCGCCAACTTTCACTTCCTGGCCGACCGTCACATACAGCTCTGCGATTTTCTTTGTGTCGTCCTTCTGCACGGAGAGCGTCTTTTCCGGCTCCACAACGCCGGAATATTTCGCCGTCATACCAAGTGAACCCGTGCCGGTGATGTCCGCAACGCTCGTCACATACACCATCTCATTTGGGTCGCTCGGCGCAACGCTGCCGCCGCGGAAGAAAATGAGCCAGATTACAATGCCGATCACGATCACAGCGCCGACGGCAATACCGGCGATTGTGAAAATCTTTTTCTTAGTCATAAAGTCAGTCCTTTCCTCCGCGCAAAACACCCGGCGCGGACTCTCTGATGGTTCTATTATACAGGTAAGACAAAAAATAAACAACTTAAGAAACTCTTACAAACGCAAAAGATTTGCAAAAATCGCGCTCTTGACCGCGCGTAAAATCGGGGGTACAATGGTAGCAATATAGAAAGGGAGGATCTGTCTTATGAAAAACGAACACATCGCTTCATCTGTAACCGAACTCATCGGCAAGACGCCGCTTTTGCGTGCGTCCCGCTTTGCGGCAGCTGCGGGCATTTCCAACGCGCCGCTTTTGAAGCTTGAATATTTAAACCCCGCCGGCAGCGTAAAAGACCGTGCGGCACTGAAAATGATTGAAGACGCCGAAAAAGCCGGCAAATTGAAGCCCGGCGCGGTTATTGTAGAGCCAACCTCCGGCAACACGGGCATCGGCCTCGCATCTATTGCAGCGGCGCGCGGCTACCGCGTGGTGCTCACCATGCCGGAAGCCATGAGCGCCGAGCGCCGCAAGCTGCTTTCCGTATACGGCGCGGAAATCGTACTCACACCGGGCAAAGACGGCATGCGCGGTGCGATTGAAAAGGCGGACGAGATCGCGAAAAGTACACCCGGCAGCTTCATCCCCGCGCAGTTTGAGAATCCCTCAAACCCTGCCGCACATTATGAAACGACCGGTCCGGAGCTTGTACAGCAAACAGACGGCAAACTCGACATTTTCGTTGCGGGCATCGGCACCGGCGGCACCATCACCGGCACGGCGCGCTATTTAAAAAAGCATCTGCCACAGGTACACACCGTCGGTTTGGAACCGGCGACTTCACCGCTCATCACACAGGGCAAAAGCGGTGCACACGGCTTACAGGGCATCGGCGCAAACTTCATCCCGAAGAACTACGATGCTTCCGTTGTGGACGAAGTGCTGACCGTCACGGATGAAGAAGCGTACAAAACGGCAAAATTATTGGCACGCACCGAGGGCATCCTCGTCGGCATCACGTCCGGCGCGGCACTTGCCGCAGCTGTGCGCCTGCTGCGCATGCCCGAAAATGCAGAAAAAACGCTCGTGGCACTTCTGCCCGACAGCGGCGACCGCTATTTTTCCACCCCGATCTTTGAATAAACGAAAAGGAATTTCATTTTATGGCAAAAAAATACTACGCCGTCCGCGCCGGGCGCAAAACCGGCATTTTTGAAACGTGGGACGAATGCCGTGCGCAGACGACCGGCTTTAAAGGCGCGTCGTTCAAAAGCTTTCCAACGCTTGCAGAAGCCGAAGCCTATATGCGCGGTGAAAACGATCTGACGAAAGCCACTCCGGCAGAAAACACGACCGCAGCGCCTGAAGAAGACAGCGCCGTGGCTTACGTAGACGGCAGCTACCACATCGGCACAAAGGAGTTTTCCTGCGGTGCTGTGCTGTTTTTAAACGGCGAAGAGCTGCATTTTTCCGAAAGGTTCACCGACCCCGACCTTACCGAAATGCGCAACGTGGCAGGGGAGATCAAGGGCTCCGAAACTGTTCTGCGCTACTGCATCGAGCATGATGTGCCCTTCGTGACAATCTACCATGATTACGAGGGTGTAGCAAAATGGGCAACGGGAGAATGGAAAGCAAAAAAGCCCGGCACCATCGCGTATCGCGAATTCTGCGCCGCAGCCGCAAAGCACATCCGTTTCCGCTTTGTGAAAGTCAAGGGGCACTCCGGCGACAAATACAACGACCTCGCCGACCGTTTAGCGAAAGACGCGCTCGGCATTCAGTAAAACAGCATAGCAAAAAGGCGAGCTGCACGGAGTTGTGCAGTTCGCCTTTTGTTATACATTACGGAATTTCAGGCGCAAGCTTACGCGTATTTCGCTTCGTCGTACGCGTCCTTAAAGCGCTGCATCGCGGCGTTGAGCATCTTTTCGGGACCTGCGAGGTTTACACGCGTATGCATGGTGCCGCCTTGCGAGAACAGCGTGCCGGCGTCGCAGAAAAGATCATGCTTGCGCAGGAGCTTATCGAGCGCTTCATCATCGAGACCGAACGTCGTGCAGTCGATCCACATGAGGTACGTGCCCTGCAAATCGCTGTATGTAACACCCGGGCAGTTTACGTCGATAAACTTGCAGAAGTTCTTGTAGTTTTTGTAGATAAGGTCGATGACTTCTGCAAGCCAACCTTCGCACTCCGTGTAGCCGAGACGGCAGGCCTCAAGGCCGAGCGCACCGGCGGACGGCGTGAAGTGTTGCTGTAAAATACTCTGGAATTTTGTTCTCAGTTCTTCATCGGGAATAACAATATTCGAGGTCTGGAGCGTCGCAAGGTTAAACGTCTTGCTCGGCGCGGTGCAAACAAGATACTTCGGCAGTGCATCCTTGCAGGCGTTTGCAAATGCCACGTGCTTATGACCCGGCATGATGAGGTCGGAATGGATCTCGTCGCTGACAACAATCACATTGTGCTTTGCGCAGATGGCGCCGAGCTTTGCGATTTCGTTTTCCGTCCAAACGCGGCCAACCGGGTTGTGCGGATTGCAGAAGATAAACATCTTGTTTTTTTCTTCTGCGCACAGCTTCTCAAAGAGGTCAAAGTCAATCGTGTATGTTTCGTTCGTGTTGATGAGCGGGCACTCCACGTTTTTTCTGTTATTGTGCTCAATGGTCATTCTGAACGGATAATAAACCGGCGGCATAGTGATAACGCCGTCGCCGGGATCGGTATAGGCCAGAACCGAAACAGCCAGAGCCGTTACGACGCCGTGTGTAGAAACAATTTCTTCTTTCTTAATATCCCAGTCGTTGCGACGCTTCATCCAGCCGCATACCGCATTGAAGTATTCCTCTGTGGGGCCGGTCTAGCCGAGGATATGCGTATCGATGTACTTTTTCAGACCCTCTACAATCTCCGGCGGGTTTTTCAGCTCCATATCCGCAACGGAAAGCGGTGCAACGTTTTCCGGCAGGTTCGGATGCTCTTTCGTCATCTCGTCCCATTTGCCGGAGCCAGTGTTTTTTCTGGAAACCAGCGTTTCAAAATCATAGATCATTGGTAATTCCTCCTATTCTAAAATAAGGTAATCTACTTTCAAACGGTCTTATTCAACCTCAAGGTCTGCAAAAGAGAAGGTGGTGCAGTCTACAAGACCGCGGTCGGTCAGGCGCAGCTCCGGCAGGCAGGCGAGGGGGATTAAAGCCATCGTCATAAACGGAGACTGAATGTCGCAGCCGATCGTTTCCCAAGCTTTGCCGAGGTTCTCGACGAGTTCGTCCATTTCTTCAGCGGACTTTGTGTTCATGAGACCCGCAAACGGCAGAGGAACACAGCCGAGCACCTTGCCGTTCTGCACAATACACTCACCGCCGCCGCATTGAATGAGTGTGTTTGCAGCAAGTGCCATATCTTCGTCATTCGTGCCGACAACGAGCAGGTTGTGTGCATCGTGTGCAACGGTGGAAGCCATTGCGCCGCACTTGACGTGGAATCCCTTGACAAAGCCAACGCCGTGCTTGCCGGTCTTATTGTGGCGCTCGAAGACGAATGTCTTCAAAACATCCTGCTCCACATCGCTCTTTAATTCGCCGTTTTCAACCTTGAGTTCAACGTGACGCTCATAGTCGCCGACATGTACCGGGATAATCTCGATCGCACGGACGGTTGCCGTGCCAACCTTATCGGTATGCACCTTAAAGGTTTCCGGGGTGATCGTCTCGCCGACGTGCATCGTGTCGAGCGCCCATGCGGGAAGCTCAGACTTCGGCAGGTCAATCGTCAGCTTGCCGTTTTCTGCAACAACGTCGCCGTCGATGAGCACGCGGGTGACACGGATGTCTTTTTCGTTATCAATAAATACGATGTCCGCGCACTTGCCCGGAGTGATGGAGCCGAGCTCGTGATCCATCTGGAAGCATTGTGCGCAGTTGAGCGTGACCATCTGAATGGCCGTGACAAAATCGATACCGAAGGAGACGGCACGACGCACGATGTGATCGAGATGACCGTTTGCAACCAGCGTATGCGGGTGGGTATCATCAGAAATCATGGTCGCAAATCGGCTGTCTACTTTGTGCTCCGTGATGGCCTTGGAGACCTCCTGCAGATCGTGCCAAGCGGAGCCCTCGCGCAGCATGGCATACATGCCGAGGCGCATTTTTGCGAGTGCGTCCTCCGCACGGGTGGATTCATGACAGCAGCGCACGCCGCTTGCAATGTATGCATTGAGGCCGCGACCCGTCTCCGGGATGGAATAGTGACCTGTGATGATTTTGCCGGCTTTCAACGTTTCGCCGGTAATGTTGTGCGTCGGCTCCGCGGAAGCGGTGATGCCCGGGAAGTTCATCATTTCGCCGAGACCAACGGTATAATCGTGCTTCATTTCCGAGGCAATATCCGCGGCGGTGATCTCCGCGCCGGAATCCTCAAATCCCGGAACAGCCGGAACGCAGGAGGGGGTCGTCAGCATAGCCTTCAGCGGAGTCTTTTCCGCCTCTTCCGCCATCAGGTCAACGCCTTTGAGGCCAAGCACATTGCAGACTTCGTGCGGGTCATAATAAATCCCGACGGTGCCATGGGGGATAACGGCCTTTGCATATTCAATCGGCGTCATCATGGAAGACTCAATGTGGATATGACCGTCAAGGAAACCCGGGGCGATAAGCTGACCCTCGGCATCGATGACCTTTGTGCTTTCACCGATGCAGTGTGCGGCATCGCCGACAAGTGCGATACGGCCGCAGGAAATTGCAACATCGGTGTTGTCGAGGATTTCATGCGTGCAGACGTTTACGAGACGCGCATTGCGAATGACCGTCTCTGCGGGCTTTCTGCCCATTGCAACATCGGAAAGCGTGCGGGAGCACTCCCAAAGCTGGGTCTTACAAAACTTGAACATAAAAAGTAGCTTCCTTTCTTTTATCAAGAACAACACAACGGAAAAGCGCTGCGTTTTTAGCTTTATTTACTCTATCGGGTTCACGGGATTTTTGCAGAACGAATTCATGCAGCACAAAGCACATTTCGGATTACGAGCTGTACAGACCGCTCTGCCGTGTAAAACGGTACGGTGACAAAAGTCGTTGCTTTCCTCCGGCGGCAAGACTGCGCGCAGGTCTTTTTCAACTTTGAGCGGCACGTTGCTTTCGGTCAGACCGAGTCGTCCCGTGATACGGATGCAGTGCGTATCCGTCACAACGGCAGGTTTTTTGTAAATGTCGCCCACAACGAGATTTGCGGTTTTGCGTCCCACACCGGGCAGCTTTGTCAGCTCATCCACCGTGTCCGGAATCACGCCGTTATACGAATCGCGCAGCACATGGCACATAGCAAAAATATCACGAGCCTTTGTTTTATATAACCCGCAGGAGCGGATGAGTTCCGCAATTTCTTCCTCGCTGCCCGCGCAGAAGGCTTCCAGCGTAGGGAAGCGGGCAAAAAGCGCCGGTGTAACGAGGTTCACACGGGCATCCGTACACTGTGCGGAAAGTCGCGTTGCAATAAGTAATTGCAGCGGATCCTGATATTCAAGCGAACATACCGCGCCGGGATATTCTTTTTTCAGCGCTTCCACAGCAAGAAGCGCACGTTCCTTTTTTGTCATACAGACCTCCGAAAAAGCGGCGGGCAAACCCGTCTGAATGCTTTACGTTTATTCTACAACTTTTTCATTCGGTTGACAATACCGGAAAAGGGTGGTAAATTTATTTTTATTGAAAGACTGACAAATAACCGCAAAGGGGAAAAAGAATGTCTGCGTTTACCTTAAAGCTCCTCGCGCTCGTCACCATGATCATCGACCATGTCGGGGCGATTTTCTTCCCGCAGTTTATCTGGCTGCGCTATATCGGGCGGCTTTCCATGCCGATCTACGCGTTTTTGCTCGTGCAGGGCTACATGCACACACGCAATTTTAACCGCTACGCACTGCGCATGGGTATTTTTGCTTTGCTCTCCGAAGTGCCGTATGACCTTTTATTTCAGGGTACATGGCTTGAGTTTCAGCGGCAAAATATCCTGTTCACGTTTTTAACGGCGCTTTTTGTGATGAAACTTTTAGATGCTTCCGCGAAAAGCCGCAATATTTTCATGTTCATCGGCGCAGTGATCTTGACAATCCTGCCGTATTTCCTGCATTTCAGCTATGGTGTTTACGGTGTTTTAACGGTACTTTGTTTTTATTTGTTCCAGAAGTACCGCGGTATTGATGCCGTGGCGTTTGCGGCGCTGACCTACGGGCAATATACGCAGGACGGCAACACGACACAGCTGTATGCCATCGCCGCCGCGATCCCCGTGCTGCTCTATAACGGCAAGCGCGGCGCGCTTTCGCTCAAATATTTTTTCTACATCAGTTATCCGGCACATATGTTATTGCTTTACGCCATCCACTATGTGCTTGCAAATCATCTATTGCCATTTTAAATGGAATAGGGTATAATTTAGTGAAGTACTGCGGCACATAAATCGCAGAGCATATTATTTTTAGAAGGGAAAGATGAAGTATGTACGGTGATCTTCTGAACACGATCGGTTTTGTTGAAACCGCAGACCCCGAGGTCGGCGAAGCGATGGAGCTGGAACTCAAACGCCAGCGCCGCAATCTGGAGCTGATTGCTTCCGAAAACATTGTGTCTCCTGCCGTTATGGCTGCGATGGGCACGGTACTCACAAACAAATATGCTGAGGGCTACCCGGGTCACCGCTATTACGGCGGCTGTGCAGATGTAGACATTGTGGAAAACATCGCCCGTGAGCGTGCTTGCCGTCTGTTCGGCGCAGAGCATGCCAATGTGCAGCCGCACTCCGGCGCACAGGCGAACCTTGCCGTATATTTCGCGCTGCTTCAGCCGGGCGATACCGTGCTCGGCATGAACCTTGCAGAGGGCGGCCATCTGACCCACGGTTCTCCTGTCAACATGTCCGGCGCCTACTATAATTTTGCGGCTTACGGCGTTGACCCCGTTACGCACCGCATCGATTACGATAAGCTCATGGAGCAGGCGTGCGAACTTAAACCGAAGCTCATCGTTGCCGGCGCAAGTGCATACCCGCGCGCGATCGATTTTAAGAAATTCCGCGAGATTGCCGATGCATGCGGCGCGTACCTCATGGTCGATATGGCGCACATTGCGGGTCTTGTTGCGGGCGGCTGCCACATGAACCCGGTGCCGTATGCCGATGTCGTCACCACAACAACACACAAAACGCTCCGCGGCCCGCGCGGCGGCATGATCCTCTGCCGTGAGGAGTACGCGAAAAAAATCGACAAAGCCATTTTCCCGGGCACGCAGGGCGGCCCGCTGATGCACATTATCGCCGCAAAAGCCGTGTGCCTCGGCGAAGCGCTGAAGCCGGAGTTTAAGACCTACGCCGAGCAGACCGTAAAAAACGCTAAAGCGCTTGCCGAAGGCCTTACAAAACGCGGCATGAAGCTCGTTTCCGGCGGCACGGACAACCATCTGATGCTGCTCGATCTTTCCGACGGCGAGCTGACCGGCAAAGAGCTGGAGCGCCGCCTCGACGAAGTGTATATCACCGCAAACAAGAACACGATTCCGAACGAGCAGAGAAGCCCGTTCGTCACAAGCGGCGTGCGCCTCGGCACACCGGCCGTCACCACGCGCGGCCTGAAGGAAGCCGATATGGACGTCATCGCGGAGTGCATCCACCTGTGCGCGACCGACTTTGATAGCAGTGCCGACGCCATCCGGGTAAAGGTCACGGAGCTTTTGAGCAAATATCCGCTTTATAACGACTAAAAGGAGAACACGATGAACGCACCGCTTGCAGACCGCATTCGTCCGAAAACGCTCGATGATGTGGTAGGACAACAGCATATTCTCGGCCCTAATAAGGTACTGCGGCGCATCATCGAATCCGGCACCATCCCGAATATGGTGTTTTACGGGCCGTCCGGCGTAGGGAAAACTACCGTGGCGTCCATCATTGCAAAGCAAAGCCACATGCACCTGTGCAAGTTAAACGGCACCACGGCCTCCACCGCCGATATTCGCGACGTGGTGGCGCAGGTAAACACGCTGCAAGCGGTAAACGGCGTTTTGCTGTACCTTGATGAGATCCAGTATTTCAACAAAAAGCAGCAGCAAACGCTCTTGGAGTTCATCGAAAACGGCAGCATCACGCTGATCGCTTCCACAACGGAAAACCCCTATTTTTACGTATATAACGCCATTTTGAGCCGCTCCACGGTGTTTGAGTTCAAGCCCGTGGAAAAAGAGGAGGTCGCCCGCGCCGTAGACCGCGCATTCCGCATTTTGTCGGAAGACCGCGGCGAAGAAATCCGGCTCGAAGACGGCGTGACCTCGTATATCGCTTCTGCTTGCGGCGGCGATGTACGCAAAGCAATGAACGCGGCAGAGCTTTGCACGGCTGCCGTACGAAGCGAGGACGAGCCGCGCATCACCATGGAACTTGCAGAGCAGCTTACACAGCGCAGTGCCATGCGGTATGACCGAGACAGCGACGCGCATTACGATATTCTTTCGGCGTTTCAAAAATCCATGCGCGGCTCCGACCCCGACGCGGCGCTGCATTATCTCGCACGGCTTTTGGAAGCGGGCGATCTCGCCTCTGCATGCCGCCGCTTGATGGTGTGCGCCTGCGAAGACGTGGGCCTTGCGTGGCCACAGATCATCCCCATCGTGAAAGCGGCCGTAGATGCCGCCATGATGGTCGGTCTGCCGGAAGCGCGCATCCCGCTTGCGGATGCCGTCATTTTAACGGCGACGGCGCCGAAATCGAACAGCGGTGAATCTGCCATAGATGCCGCCATGCGCGACGTGAAGGCCGGCAAACTCGGTGTGATCCCGCGCACGCTGCAAAACGTGCATTATGACGGTTCAGATGTCGCTAAAAAAGGCCAATTTTACCGCTATCCGCACGATTACCCGGATCATTGGCTCGACCAGCAGTATCTTCCGGATGCCTTGCTCGGCGCTTCGTACTATCACTACGGAGACAACAAAAACGAGCAGGCGTTTAAAGCGTATTGGGAAAACATAAAACGAAAGCACAGCTCATAAACTCTATTAACATAACGGAAGGAAGTGCACCGCCATGAACCCGGCAGTCCTTAAAAATTTGTCATACGGCATGTACGTCATCGGCACAAAATACAACGGCCGCCCGAACGCCTGTGTGGCAAACTCGGTCATCCAAATTTCCAGCAGCGACCCCGAAAAAGTGCTCATTGCGCTGACAAAAGATACGCACAGCTGCACCGCGATTCGCGAAAACGGCATTTTTACCATTTCTGTACTCTCCACAGATACACCTGCCAGCGTCATCGGCGCACTCGGTCTTGTCAGCGGTAAAAATGCAGACAAGCTGAAAAACATTCGCCACAAGGTGCTCATTGAAGGCGTGCCCGTCGTAAAGGAGAACACCTGCTGCTGGTTTTTATGCAAGGTCATCTCCGGCATGGACGTAGGGCAGGAGATGGTCTTCGCCGCCGAGATCACAGCGGGCAGCGACAGCGCCATCGGCACGCCGATGACGTATGATTTCTACCGCAGCGAAATGCACGGTCTGTCGCCGGTCGGCTCGCCGACCTATGTGCCGCCGGAAAGCACGTTTGATAAGAGCAGCGGCGAAAGCTTTGTCTGCTCCGTGTGCGGCTATGTGTACAGCGACCCGAACTTCAGCTTTGAAGAACTGCCGGACAACTGGGTGTGCCCGGTCTGCAAAATGCCGAAAAAGGCATTCGTGCGCAGAAATTAAATAGCTTTTTCCATACTACGAATGAAAGGATTTTTCGATAGACTGCGCATCGCGCGCTATCGGAACCAAAAGACTCATGCAGAAAAATTCTCCGCTTCACGTTTTGGTCATTCCCACATGGTACCCAAACGGTGAAGATAAACTGATCGGCGTTTACCACAAGCTGTTCTGCACGGCACTTGCGGAATACGGCGTAAAAACCAACATGCTCTATGTAGACCGTCAGGGACTTTCCGCACTGCCGAAGTACCCCACGATGCAGAAGGTCTACGAAGAATCGAACACCGGCTATGTGACATACTGCCGCCGTATGCTAGACATCTCCAAATTCAGCGCAGATGCACAGCTCAGCGCTTACTGCCGCACCATTGAAAAGCTCTACAAAGCCTATGTAAAGCAGCACGGCAAGCCGGACATTCTGCACGCACATGTCACCGTGCCCGCCGGATACGCCGCTGCAAAGCTCGGCGAAAAATATCATATTCCGGTCGTCATCACGGAGCACTCCTCCTATTTTGAGCGCTTCTTTGAGGGTAGCACCGCAAAATACGGACTCTATGCTGCACGGCACAGCGTGATGACCTGCGTCAGCGGCTATATGACGGACATTTTAAAAGAAAAACACAATATACCTGCCGAAGTTCTGCCGAACATCGGCAACACCAAGGCATTTCGCGGCGCAAAAAAACCGAAAGACCCGGCACATTTTCGCTTGACGACGGTTTCCGCACTGCGCCCCGGCAAATGCGTGGAAGACGCTTTGCAGGCCTTGAAGCTCTTGCGGGAGCAGTACCCGGAAAAATCGTTTTTGTATACGATTGTCGGCGACGGGCAGGAGGAAGCGCTTTATAAAAAGACCGCATCTGCGCTCGGGCTGAACGACATTGTATCCTTTGTCGGGCGCAAGACCGAAAGTGAAATTGCGGAGATTTTAAGCCAGACCGACGCCCTTTTGATGGCTTCGGATATTGAGACGTTCGGCATTCCTGCCGTGGAAGCACTCGCGGCTGGCGTGCCGGTGATTTCTACACGGTGCAAAGGCCCGGAGAGCTTTTTGAACGATGACTGCGCCGAGCTCTGCAATGTGCATGACCCGAAAGATATGGAAGATGCAATTTTACGCATGGCTGCACGGTCGGACACACTGGACGAAGCCAAAATTCGTGCTGCGGCAAAGCCGTTTGACAGCGTCGCCGTTGCCGAACACGCCGTACAAATTTACCGTGAAGCGCTCGAAAACACAAAATAAACAAAAATAGGGGAGCCTGCGTTTCAAAACGTACAGGCTCCCTTTTCTTTAGGAAAGACCGCGCAGGCCGGTGCTTGGGAGGTCACCTAAATTGTTGCTCTCCTTGCCGTCCGGTATGCTGCGCAGATATTCACTGCCGTTGCGGCTCGCAATCGCCACGCCGCGGATGCCGCCCTGCTTTGCAAGCGCCACGCCGTCCGCCTTGGAAAGCACCGTGCCATCCGAAAGCTGGTAGCCGGAGATCTTGCCATTCGTGCGGATCAGCTTCATGATGGTCTTCGCATCCTTGTTCGGTACAGGGTTCATAATGTTGATATTGGCAGGCAGGTTGCCGATCCTCTGAGACATAAAACGATGTTCCTTTCCGTTTGTAATTTTGTTTTGTCCTTTCCGTTTTTCCGGCGCAGCCAAAAGCTGTACGTACCGATTAAGGCTTTTATAAGCGCCGCTGTGCCTATTGTCTCTCCACATACGGTGAATATGCAAAAAGCACGAAAAAACGGGCGAAATTTTGGCGTGGAGCGTTGCAAAGGCCACCGAAATGCGCTATAATAAGACCATAATGACTCGCGCTGCGGTTTTTACGGGATTGCCCGTGCCGGGCGCTAAAAACACAGGAGGCTTCCATGAATTCATGCGATAAGCAGCAGCTTAAAATCACGGCTGCCAAAGTCAGACTTGGAATCATCGAAGGCGTTTACAACGCCAAATCCGGCCATCCGGGCGGTTCCCTTTCCGCTGCGGATATTTTCACCTATCTCTATTTCAAAGAACTGCACATTGACCCGCAGAACCCGAAGGATCCGGACAGAGACCGTTTTGTCCTTTCTAAGGGTCACTGCGCACCGGGTCTTTACGCTGCACTGGCACAGCGCGGCTATTTCTCTGTGGATGAGCTGAAAAAGCTCCGCCACATCGGCGCTATGCTGCAGGGTCACCCGGATATGAAGGGCATCCCCGGCATCGATATGAGCTCTGGCTCTCTCGGCCAGGGCGTTTCCGCTGCGGCAGGCATGGCGCTTGCCGGCAAGATTGATAACAAAGACTACCGTGTTTACTCTCTGCTCGGCGATGGCGAGATTGAAGAGGGTCAGGTTTGGGAAGCTGCTATGTTTGCATCCCATAACAATCTCGATAACCTCTGCCTGATTGTCGACTTCAACGGCCTGCAGATCGACGGCCCGGTCAGCGAAGTTGCCGGCCCGGAACCGATCGACAAGAAGTTCGAGGCTTTCGGCTTTGACGTACAGACCATCGACGGACACGATTTCGACGCCATCGAAGCAGCTTTTGCACATGCAAAGACCGTTAAGGGCAAGCCGAGCGTCATCATTGCCAAGACCGTAAAGGGTAAGGGTGTTTCCTTCATGGAAAATCAGGTCGGCTGGCACGGTACCGCGCCGAACAAGGAACAGTATGAGACCGCTATGCAGGAGCTCACCGCTGCACTGCATGAACTGGAGGGCTGCTGATATGGCTGAAATGGTTAAAAAGGCAACAAGAGAAAGCTTTGGCGAGACCGTTACCGCGCTCGCCGCTGAATACCCGGAGATCGTCGTTCTGGATGCAGACCTTGCTGCTGCCACCAAGACGGGCATCTTCAAAAAAGCATACCCGGAGCGTTTCTTTGACTGCGGCATCGCAGAGTGCAACATGGTCGGCGTTGCTGCCGGCCTGGCCACCTGCGGTAAAATTCCGTTTGCGGCGTCCTTTGCCATGTTCTCCGCAGGCAGAGCGTTTGAGCAGGTCCGCAACTCCGTTGGTTATCCGAAGCTGAATGTCAAGATTGTCGGCTCCCACGCCGGCATCTCTGTCGGTGAAGACGGCGCTACACATCAGTGCTGCGAGGACATCGCGCTCATGCGCACCATCCCGGGCATGGTCATTCTGAACCCCTGCGATCATTACGAAATGCAGGCCGCGGTTCGCGCTGCTGTTGAGCACAAGGGCCCGTGCTATATCCGCCTCGGCCGTCTGGCTGTGGAAAGCATCAACAACAACGACGATTACAAGTTCGAGCTTGGCAAGGGCATCACGCTGCGCGAGGGCACGGACATCACCGTTGTTGCGACCGGTCTCATGGTACAGGAAGCTGTTAAGGCTGCCGATGCGCTGAAAGAAGAAGGCATCAGCGTTGAAGTCATCAATATCCATACCATCAAGCCGCTCGATGAAGAACTTGTTATTGCTTCCGCAAAGAAGACCGGCCGTGTCATCACGGTTGAAGAGCACAACATCATCGGCGGTCTCGGCGAAGCGGTCTCCACCGCACTTTCCGAGCATTGCCCGACGCCTGTCACGCGCATCGGTGTCAACGATGTGTACGGCCACTCCGGCCCGGCTGTGGATCTGCTGAAGGAATTCGGCCTTTCCGCAGAGCATATTGCAGAGGTCATCAGAGAAAAGCTCGCAAAGTAAGCTTTTCCGCAGGCTTCCGCTTTAAAACCGCATAAAAGGAATTTTGCTCCCTTTACAGGAACTGTGTGCATCCGCACGGTTTCCCGTAAAGGGAGCTTTTTTATATTCAAAGCCCCCGCAGTAATAGTAAAACGTCTTCGCTTGACGGACACAAAGAAAAAGCAAAAATAAATGTCTGCTTTCACAAAGAATTCGACCACTTTCTTTTTTCTCGCATTGTACAATAACGGTATCAGCACCGGTACAGATACATTTCATCTTGCTATACGGAGGTTTAGAATGTGTAAAAGCAAAACACCGCGCTTTTCGGCACATCTGCTGCATTTGGCCTTATTCAGCAAATTTGTGTCAAAAAAACGTGAAAATTTCGCGATAAGCGAAGATTTTTCCGAATACAGACGCAAAAAAGTATTGATCGCGGCAAATCATTTTTATATGCTGTACCGCTTTCGACGGGAGCTGATTGAAGAGCTGCAATCCCGGTATGAGGTAATCGTTGCAGCGCCGTTTCAAACCGGTGAAGAAGTGTTTGAAAGCATAGGCATACGCTGCACGGAAACGAAAATGCAGCGGCGGCGCGTGCAGGTGCTTTCTGAATTGCGTCTTTTACAGGCGTACAAACGTGTTCTTTGTCTGGAAAAGCCGGATCTTGTGCTTACATACGCCATTAAGCCGAATGTATACATGGGTTTTCTCTGCACGTGCTACCGCATTCCGTTTTACGCCACCGTACAGGGACTCGGCAGCGCTTTTCAGCGCCCGTGGCTCAGCTGCGCTGCCACATTTCTTTACAAGCTTTCGTTTCTGCGTGTACAGAACGTATTCTTTGAAAATCAGTCCAATGCGGTAGAATTTTGCCGCAGACACATCCTGCCACCCGAAAAAGAGGTCGTTCTGCACGGTGCGGGTGTAGACCTAAACCGCTATATCTACACGCCGTACACCGCTCACGATCCGCCGCGATTCCTGTTCGTCGGCCGTTTGATGCGCGAAAAGGGGGTAGAGGAGCTGTTTTGCGCCGTGCGCAGGCTGTGGACAGAGGGCTTTCACGTGCATTTGCAGCTGCTCGGCTTTTTTGAGGAGCAGTACAGGCAGGAGGTAGACCGCCTGGTTTCCGGCGGCATGACAGAGTTTTACGGCTTTCAAAAAGAACCGCTGCCGTTTTACCAAAACTGCGACTGCGTAGTGCTGCCAAGCTACCATGAGGGCATGAGCAACGTGCTGCTGGAAGCTGCCGCCGTCGGCAGGCCCATCATCGCGTCCGATATTCCCGGGTGCAGGGAAGCCGTAGAGCACAGCAAAACCGGCCTTTTGTGCCGCGCAAAAGACGCAGACAGCCTATATGTTGCCATGCGCGCGTTTTTGGCGCTTTCCGCAGAGCAAAAAGCAGCCCTTGGGCAAAACGGCCGCCGCAAAATGGAGCGTGAATTCGATAAAGAGAGCGTTGTTGCAGAAACACTGCGCATCGTCACCGCCGAAAAAGCGGCACCGCAGCCCCGGCGCGTCACGGCATAGAGGAGAACACATGTCCGGTTATATTTGGATGCTCCTTTGGCTTCTGATTTACACGGCGCTCTCCGCCGTGTTGGAAGTACAGCAAAGCGAAACTGTCTGCGGCGTGCAGACAGTGCGGTTCACGAAGCTCTGGGCAACACTCGGCGTACTGCCGCTGCTCATCTTCTGTACGCTGCGCGGTGATATCGGCGATACCTATAACTACATGCACGCGTTTTCCGAAATGCCGAGCACATTCAGCGCACTGCCCGATTACATCCAGTCTTTACAGAAAGATCACGGCTTTTTCCTGCTTTCCGCACTCATCAAGATTTTGTGCGGCGGGCAGGTGCGCGTTTGGTTTTGCATTCTCGCCGCGCTTCAGCTCTGGCCGCTCGTTAAAAACTATCGGCTTTATTCGGAAAGCTACTGCATCAGTCTGTTTTTGTTCATCGCTTCCACGGATTACATCTCCTGGATGATGAACGGCATGCGGCAATTTTTGGCGGCGGCGCTCGTGTTCGCCTGCTGTCCGCTTTTGCTGCGCAAGAGATACGGACAAGCCACGCTCATCATTCTACTTGCCGCCACACTGCATGCCTCGGCACTGTTCGCACTACCGTTTGTTTTTCTCACACGCGGAAAAGCATGGAACCGAAAAACGCTTTTGTTTCTTCTGCTCACTGTTTTGGCCGTGCTTTTCATCGACCGCTTCACAAACATTTTGGAGCTGCTTTTGCAGGAAACGCAGTACAAAAATGTCGTCAGCGATTGGAAAGGCTTTGAGGACAACGGTACAAACCTGCTGCGCGTACTGGTCTACGCTGTGCCGACGTTGCTTTCTTTGATCGGTTTACGGTTTATCCGTGCAGAAAATGACCCACTCATCGACCTTTGCGTCAACATGTCCATTGTATCAACCGGCATTTACATTCTCTCAGCGTTCACAAGCGGCATTTTTGTCGGACGGCTGCCCATATACTTTTCACTTTATAACTACATTTTGCTGCCATGGGAGCTGCACCACATGTTTTCAAAACGCTCCGTGCGCATTTTAACCGTGATGATGCTCATTTTTTATCTGTTTTTCTATTTCTACGGGCTGAAGACCTTCGGCCTTTTATAAAAAGGGGGATCCGTTATGCTTCGTGTTTTGCAGGCTGTCACCTGCATGGACCGCGGCGGACTGGAAACGATGCTGATGAATTACTACCGTCACATAGACCGCACACGCGTGCAGTTCGATTTTCTGACGCACCGCGCACGGGAAGGCGCGTACGATAAAGAGATTTACTCTCTCGGCGGCAAAGTTTTCACCGTGCCACGGCAAAACCCGTTCAGCCCCGCATACCGCCATGCACTGCACAAATTTTTCTCCGCCCACCCGGCGTATACTGTTGTGCACGCCCATCTTGATTGTCTTTCCGGCGTTGTACTCGGTTGCGCCAAGCAGCACGGCGTGCCTGTATGCATTGCTCACGCACACACCACAAATCAGCTGCGCGACTTCAAGTATCCAATAAAAGATCTGTATAAGCGCATCATTCCACGTACCGCGACCGATCTGCTTGCCTGCGGAGAAGATGCCGGGCGCTGGATGTTCGGCAGTGCGCCGTTTTTGGTGCTGCCGGTCGCCATCGATACAGAAAAATTCCGCTTTGATAAAAACATGCGCGAAGACATGCGGCGCACACTCGGTATCACAAAAGAAGAACTTCTCATCGGGCATGTGGGGCAGTTTCGCAAAGAGAAAAACCAAGCTTTCCTCTTGGATGTCCTGCACAGTCTGCGCGCATGCGGTACAAAATCGAAGCTGCTGTTTGTTGGCGACGGTGAAAAGCGGGCAGCCGTACAAAACCGCGCCGCCGCACTCGGCCTTACACCGTATGTGCTGTTTTTAGGCGTGCGGGAAGATGTTCCGGCACTTTTGCATGCAATGGATGTATTCTGTATGCCGTCTCTGTACGAAGGCATGCCGCTCTCCGTTTTGGAAGCGCAGGCCGCAGGGCTACCGTGCCTTGTCTCCAACGGTGTACCGAAGGATTGTCTTCAAACGCCGCGTGCACGGCAGCTTCCGCTTTCCGCACCGCCTTCTAAGTGGGCGGAGGTTATTTTGGCAGAAAGTAAGGTGCTCAGCGCCGCGCCGCCTGTACTACAAAGCTTTGACATTTGTGAAAACGCACATATGCTCACTGCGTATTATCTGCAAAAGGATGCCCAAAAAAGGAGGGAAACCGCACATGGTTCTGCTGACCGTATTTACGCCGACGTATAACCGCGCACACACGCTGCCGGAAGCATATTGCTCATTAAAAGCGCAAACATCTAAAAACTTCCTATGGCTCATCGTAGATGACGGTTCCACCGACCGCACCGCCGCGTTGGTCTCCGCCTGGATGCAGGCGGAGAAAGCATTTTCCATCCGTTACCTATACCGTCCAAACGGCGGCATGCACGCTGCGCACAACACCGCTTATGCGCACATCGAGACCGAGCTGAACCTTTGCCTTGATTCCGACGACCGTTTGGCAAAGGATGCCGTAGAGCAAATTGAAAAGCGCTGGGCACAGATAAAAAGCAAGAATTGCGCCGGGCTCATCGGGCTTGATGACGACGGAAACGGCAAGCTTATTGGCACCGGCTTTCCGCCGGGCCTCACCGAAACGACGCTCAGCGGTTACTATGCGGGCGGCGGCAAAGGCGACAAAAAGCTCGTGTATCGTACCGACATCATCCGAAAATACCCGCCGTACCCGGAGTTTCCAAATGAAAAATACGTGGCGCTCGCCGCAAAATACCGGCTGATCGACCGCGATTACAAACTCGCCGTTTTAAATCGCGTGCTGTGCCACGTGACGTATTTAGAAGACGGTTCCTCGCACACCATATGGAAGCAATACGCAAAAAACCCGCGTGGCTTTCTATATTGGCGGCAGCTTTGCCTTACGTACCCGGCTGCTGCAACGCGCACGGTACTCGACAGCATCCATTACGATGCCGCGTGTTTTCTCGCGAAAGAGCCCGCACTGATGCTCCGCTCACCGAAAAAGGTGCTTACAATGCTGTGCACGCCGCTTGGCGCAGGACTTTCCGTTTTGATCCGCCTGATGGCCGCACGCACCGAACGCAAAGCACAAAAGGAGGCTGTATGATCCCGAAAATCATCCATTACTGCTGGTTTGGTCGCGCACCACTGCCGGACAAAGCCAAAAAGTGCATAGAGAGTTGGCGCAAGCACTGCCCGAACTATACGATTTTGGAATGGAACGAAGATAATTTTGACATTCACCAAAACGGTTACACCGAAATGTGCTGTAAAGAGAAAAAGTACGCGTTTCTCGCCGATTACGCCCGCTTGCAGATCATCGAAAACGAGGGCGGCTTTTACTTTGATGTAGATGTCGAGCTCGTGCGCAGTTTGGACCCGCTTTGCAGCGAGCACGCGTTTTTTGCCTTTGAGACCGACCGTATGATTGCGACCGGCCTCGGCTTCGGCGCAGAAAAACACCATCCGCTCGTGCACTTCATGCTGGAGCAATATGCACCCCTGCTCGACGGCAAGCACGGCGTCATCGGCTGCCCGCAGCTCAATACACAGGCGCTTTTAAAATGCGGCTTAAAGCCAAACGGCAAGCGACAAACCGTGCAAGGCGCAGCCGTCTTTCCCAAGGCGTATTTTAACCCCTACGAGGATGCCACGGGGCGGCTTTATATCACAGACTGCACCTACACCGTGCACTGGTATGCCAAAAGCTGGATGAACCGCCGTACCGTACTGCGCAGCAAGCTCACGCGCCCGCTGCATCGCCTGCTCGCCGACCATCCGCGTATCAAAGAAAAAGTGAAAGGCGGCGTTTAAAACGGAACCGAAAAAACTGCTTTTTATTTTGCCGTCTTTAGAGATTGGCGGGGCAGAGCGCAGCCTTATCGGACTGTTGGAAGCGCTCGAAGACAAAAGCGTGCAGGCCTCCGTTTTTCTGTACCGCCGCGAGGGAGAATTCATAAAAGACCTGCCGCAATATGTGCGTCTGCTGCCGGGAATCCCTGCATACCACGCCTATACAGAGCCGATCCTGTCGCTTGTAAAACATGGCAGACTGCGATTTGCAGCCGCACGATTACTCGCAAAGCTCGCGTTTTTTTTGTACGGTACTTTCATGCGAAAACCCACCGGCACGTGGACGCACTTGCAGTATATCTCTGCATTTTTGCAGCCGTTTTTGCCGAATATCCCGGGCGAGTATGATCTTGCCGCGCAGTACCTCGGCGTCGCCGATACGCTTGTGCACAAGGTAAACGCCAAGTACAAAGTCGCGTGGAACCACACGGATTACGCCACACAACACCCAAATCCAAAGCTCGACCGCCGTGTGTATACGAACGTAGACTATGTTGTCAGTGTTTCCGAAAGCTGCACGGAAGCCTTTCGGCGCATGTATCCCGCGTTTTCACAAAAAGCCGTCACGGTCGAAAACTGCCTTGCGCGCGAGCTCATCGAGCGCAAATCGCTGCTGCCGGCTGCCGGCATGTATCGCGAAGCGGGCGAGACCGTGCTGCTTTCCGTCGGTCGGTTTTGTGAAGCGAAAAACTTTGAAGCCATTCCGAAAATCTGCACAGTGCTTTTAAAGCGCGGCCTTTCCGTTAAGTGGTACATTTTAGGCTACGGCGACCGGGAAACCCAAATTCGCGAAGCCATTCAAGCTGTGCATATGGAAGATTTCGTCGTGCTGCTCGGCAAAAAGGAGAATCCGTACCCCTATATACGTATGTGCGACATTTACGTGCAGCCGTCCGTTTATGAGGGCAAATGCGTCGCCGTGCGGGAGGCGCAGCTGCTCGGGAAGCCTGTCATCATCACGGATTTTTCCACCGCGCACAGCCAGCTGCAAGACGGCACAGACGGCATGATCGCGCCGCTTGATTTTGACGGTTTTACAGATGCTCTCGCCGCGCTGATTCAAGATAACGAAAAACAAGAAGCACTCAAAGCCGCCTGTCGCAGCACCGATTTCACACAGTATAAAGAAGCGGAGAAAATCCTGAGATTTGCAGAAGGAAGGGAAAGTTATGCCGAAGATCAGCGTCATTGTGCCGATCTACAACGCCGAAAAATATCTCGAGCGGTGCGTTAAAAGCCTCATCGCACAGACCTTTCACGACATTGAAATCTTACTTATCGATGACGGCTCTACCGATGCAAGCTCCATACTGTGCACGCGGCTCAAAAAAGAGGACAGCCGCATACGCATTTTGCATAAGCCAAACGGCGGCCTCAGCAGTGCGCGAAACGCGGGTCTGCTTGCGGCAAGCGGAGCATTCATCGGCTTTGTCGATGCCGATGACACCGTATCGCCGACATTTTTTGAAACGCTTTTTCAGAAGATTGAGCAGTATCACTGTGATTTTGTTTTCTGCGACCTCATACGCATAGAATCCGGCAAGCCGCCCACGCTGCGCTCTGCATCGCTCCACGGCGGGTATTACGACAAACGCAAAATCAAACGCTGCGTATTTCCGCAGCTCATCATGCGCGACAATCTCGAATACGGCCCGCTTTTATCCGTGTGTGTTTGTTTATACCGTACATCGTTTTTAAAAGAATACGACCTGCGGTTCGACGAAACCGTGCGATATTCCGAAGATAATCTATTCAGCGCGTGTGCAGGATACCGCGCCGCTTCGTTCTTTTATCTTAAGGGCCAAGGGCTTTACGAGTACCACCGCAACCCCGGCAGCATCACCACAACGCACAAAGCAGATGCGTGGGAAAGCTACAAACGTATGCATCAAAAGCTGTGCGCACTGTTTCAAAACTGCCCGGAATATAATTTCAGCCGTCAACTCGATCTGCATCTCATCCACTACGCCTGCGCCGCACTCGGCGGAGCCTGTGATTTGCCAAAGGTCGAACAAAAATCGGAAATCGACCGCATTTTAAACGACGAAGCGCTGAAACGTGCGCTGCAAAACCGACCCGCGCGACATATTCCGTTTAAACTTGCCGTACAGCTTTTGTGCATGCAATACCGCTGCACGCCGCTTATGTGCCTGTGGCTGCAAAGGAGAGAGCACTATGCCTGAAGTCAGCATCATTCTGCCCGTCTATAATGAGGAAAGGCATCTGCAAAAAACGCTTTCCGCGCTGTGTACCCAAACATTTCGCGATTTTGAGCTGCTTGCCGTAGACGATGGCTCCACCGATGAAAGCCGCCGCATTTTAGAACGCTTTGCAGCTGCAGACGCGCGTATCACGGTACTCGCGCAACACCATGGCGGCGTTTCCCGCGCACGTAACCTCGCTTTGGAAGCCGCCACCGGAAAGTGGGTGTGGTTTGTAGACAGCGACGACCTGCCGTTTTCGAACTACCTCGAAAAAGCATTGCATGAGCCGCAGTCAAACGACGCAGACATTCTCATGGGCAGCTACCTAAAAATGGATTTAAACGGTGAGATTACCCGCATAACACTACCAAAATACGGTCTCATAGATTCCGAAACGCTTCCCGTTTGCTTCATGCAAGCACAGTACGAAACCGGGTATTTTGGCTATCTTTGGAACAAGCTTCTGCGTCGCGAGAAAATTCTTTCCGTCAACGCTGTATTTGATGAATCCATGACGCTTGCTGAGGATCTGCAATTTTTAGTACAGCTTTACCGCGCAAACAGCCGCGTACTCCTCACGCCACACTGTGCCATGCAATACGCCGCGCACCCGCTGCGCCGGGAAGCAGACCACTTTAAGCAGCTCCTTTTGCAAAAAGAGATTGCGCACTGGGTCATCACAGAGCAAAAGCACACGGAATTTAAGCCGTTTTTTCGCAAAAGACTCAGTGCATACACGGCATTCTCCGTTTTTTACGCGCCGGATATCGGGCTTGATCCCATCACGAAAGCCAAAGAGATTATGGAAGATGAAGCGCTTTGCGCACTGCTTTCCGAAGCGGAGCTTCACGGCGTTTTTCGGTGCATCGTGCACTGCTTAAAGCAGCAAAATCTGCCCGCATTGCAGCTGCACCTTGCCGCATACCGCGCCGCAAAACACGCAAAATCGATTTTGAAAGGGGAGAATACGCGTGCGTTACATTCTGCATGACCACATCGGCAGCGCAAACCACGGGTGCGAAGCGCTTGTGCGCACCGTTTCTAAGCTTTTAGGCCCCGGCCGCACGGTGCTGCTTTCCGAAGCGCCGGAGGAAGATGCCAGATACGGCGTAGCGCGCCCGCTCGTTGTGCAGGATGTGCGCCCCGCGCGAAGCGATGTGATCCGCAAAAGCTCGCCCGCATTTTGGAGCGCCTATCTGCGCTTAAAGCTTTTAAACGATTACACACCGCTCGATGTCTTGCCGTACCGTGCCGCGCTACAAACGCTCACGCGCGACGATATTCTCGTCTCTATCGGCGGCGATGTGTACTGCTACGAAGATATACAAAAGCGCATTCGGCTGCACAACCTCGCACGGCGCTATGCAGGCGGCAGCATACTGCTCGGCTGTTCGATTGAACCGAAGCTTCTTCGCAGTAAGGCTCTGCTACGTGACCTCACCGCATTTGACCGCATCACAGCGCGCGAGACACAAACGCTGCACGCGCTGCAAAGCGCCGGGCTGCGAAACGTCTCCTTTTGCCCGGATTCCGCTTTCTTGCTGGAGCCGCGCGGTGCGGAGATTCCGGAAGTGTTTCAGCCGCACAACACCGTCGGCATCAATGTAAGCCCGCTTTTACTGCGCCGTGCACGAAACGCAAAGCTTATTTTGGGTAACCTCATCGCGCTGATTGACACAATCCTGCGCACAACAGACAGTGCCGTGGCGCTCATCCCGCACGCCGTGCAAAACGGCAATGATGACCGCGATCCGCTTAAAGAATTATACGCTGCCTTTCAAGACAGCGGCCGCGTATGCCTCATCAAAGACCAAAGCGCGGCGCAGCTCAAATCGATCATTGCGCTGTGCTCGACGTTCATCGGCGCACGCACACATGCCGTCATCGCGGCGTATTCTTCCGGCGTACCCACGCTCGCACTCGGGTATTCTGTAAAAGCCAAAGGCCTTGCAGAAGATATTTTTGGTGTCGATACGCCCTATGTGCTGCCCATTGAAAACATTGCGGATGAAACTGCCGTCACGCGCAAGTGGATCCGCCTACGCAGCCACGCGCCGGAGATCACCGAAACGCTGCGTGCCAAAACGGCCGCCTATGAAGACGCTTTAAAAGCGTTTCGCCGCACTTTGCAGGAGGGAAAAGATGGAAAAACCGCTCGTAACGCTGCTTCTGCCGTGCTATAACTGTGAAAAAACACTTGACCGCTTCATGCGCTCCGTAATAAGCGAACCTTACCGCCCGTTGGAGCTCATCTGCATCGATGACGGTTCGACAGACGATACGGCAAAGCTGCTGAAAACCTTCGAGCCGATTTTAACAGAAAGCGGCGTGCAGTATACTGTGTTGACGCAGGAAAACATAGGACTTGGCGGCGCGATACAGACGGGGCTACTCCACGCGCACGGTGATTTTCTCTGTTGGGCAGATCCGGATGATTTTTTATTACCGGGCTCTGTTGAAAAACGCGCTACGTACCTGCTGCAGCACCCGGCGTGCGGCGCGGTGAGCAGTGATGCCTTCGTTTTTGACGAGAGCGACCTCAAAACGCCGCTCTACCGTGAAGCTGCGCGGTTTTCGCACCGTTTTGAACTCATGCAGTTTTGGTATCTTCTGCGCGGCGAAGGCATGGTGTGCGCCGGCTGCCACATGATCCGCATGCGCTGTTTTGACGAAGCTGTGCCGAACCGTATGATCTACCCTGCGCGCCGCGGGCAGAATTATCAGCTCATGCTGCCGGTGTGTTACAAATTTCCGCACGCTTTTTTAGACGAACCGCTTTACGGCTATGTAAAATATCAAAACGGCATGTCTGCGGGAGATGTGACCGAAACTGACAAGCTGCACCGCATCGCAGAGCACGAGACGATCTTGCTTCAAACCGCTAAGCAGATCAAAATGCCGGAAGCCGAGCACCAAAAGTGCTTAGATGAAATCGCAAAGCGATACGCCTTGCAGCGCTTTTACACGGCAATCGATTTTCGGAACAAAGTGCTTTTGCAGGAACAATATGCCATTTTGAAAAAGTACGGTGCCGTCACGCGCGATATTAAAAAGCTCTATCGACGAAACCGCACTGTGCTGCACAAGCTGTGCTTTAAGTTTTATGAAGGAGGGAAGAACTATGTGCAAAATTTCGGTGATCGTGCCCGTTTATAACGCGGAAGACACCCTCGAAACGGCACTTAGCAGCGTTTTCATGCAGACGCTCACGGATATAGAAATTCTCTGCATCAACGACGGCTCCACAGACCATTCCGCAGACGTTCTAACGAGCACCCAGCGCAGAGACGGCCGCGTGCGGTGCCTTACGCAGGAAAACGCCGGCGCGGGCATAGCGCGCAATGAGGGCATAGCGGAGGCAAAAGGGGAGTACATTGCATTTCTCGATGCCGATGATCTCTATCCGGGCCCGTATGCGCTCGAAACGCTTTTGGCTGCCGCCGAAAAAAGCGGTGCCATGGTCTGCGGCGGCTCTATCGAAAAAGCCAAGGGGAACGATGTGCACCCCATGTTTGTTTTCACGGAGGAGGGTTTTCATAACGCCTGCGATGAGCCGCTCGACCGTTTTTTTGCCCGCTTTATTTATAATCGCAATTTTTTGCTTGAAAACAAGCTGCAATTTCCGCCGCTGCGTGTCTATGAAGATCCTATTTTTCTTCTCTGCACGCTTTTAAAAGCCAAAGAATACTACGCCGTGCCCGACGTGGTTTACCGCTACAACGGCACGCATTCCAATAAACGTATCACGCTCGCCTGCACCAAGGATTATCTGCGCGGGCTCATCGCTGAGCTGAAGCTCTCAAAGAAAAAAGACTTGCCGGAAATTCACACGCTGTGCTGCGACCGCCTGATGCGTGAGGCGGATTTTTACGCCCAGCGCTTTTTGAAAACGGAAGACCCGGAGCTGCTCGCACTATTACTCGAGGCAAACGCCGCCGTTTCGCCGCAGCTGCTCAAGGACCTGCCGGAGAACGGCAGCGTCATCTTACCCGCTTTGCGCACCATCTGGCACGCGGGCTGCCGCTATTTGCGCTGGCGGGATCAGCGCATCATCCGCACGCTGTGCGACGTGTTTGTAAAGTAGCCATGCGTGCCAAAAGGAGCTTTTTCAATGCCTTTTCCGGGCTTTTCAGCCAGTTTGTTTCCGTCGCACTCGGCGTTATCATTCCGCGGCTCGTGCTCGTACAGCTCGGTTCCGAAGCCAACGGCCTGCTCTCCGCTACACAGCAGGCGCTCGTGTATCTTGACCTGCTTGAAAGCGGTATCGGCACGGCAGCGCTGCAGGCACTTTATAAACCCGCCGCCGAACAGGACAGAGCCGCCGTCAGCGGTATCTTCAATGCGATTCGCCGGGAATATGCCAAAGTCGGCATCGCTTACGCCGCACTCGTTTGCGGGCTTTCAGTGCTGTTTCCGTTTTTCATCAAAACCGAACTGCCGTTTTTTACCGTATTGCTCACGGTTTTGCTCGGCGGCATGGGACAAGCCGTGCGCTTTCTGTTTCAGGCAAAATACCGCGTGCTTTTGCAGGCGGAGGGCAGAGGATACGTGCTCATCAACGCCAACCTGCTTTTAACTGTTTCCATCAGCATCGGCAAAATCATACTGCTAATTTGCGGACTTTCGCTCATCGCCGTACAGCTGCTCTGCTTTTTGTGCGGCTTACTGCAAACCACACTGCTCACACTCTACGCCAAAAAACAGTATAGCTGGCTTGACCGCGCCGTGCCGCCCGATACAACCGCCACCGCGCAGCACCGTGCCGTGCTCGTACATCAGATCTCTGGGCTCATCTTTCAAAACACCGATGTTTTACTGCTCTCTGTCGTCTGCGGACTGAAAACAACGAGCGTCTACTCCATGTACGTGATGCTTTTCGGCATGGTCGGCACGGCAGTCTCCGCCATAAACGGCAGCGTGTCGTTCGTCCTGGGGCAAACCTATCACACCGACCGCGCGCATTTTTTGCGGCTTTACCGCGCATTTGAAACATACAATATGGCGCTCACATTTGCGCTGTATCTCACGGCTGATGTGTTCATTCTGCCGTTTTTGAAGCTCTACACCGCCGGTGTGACGGATATTTCGTATCTCGATCCCGTTTTGCCGCATCTTTTTGTCTGCACGTACCTGCTCTCAAACGGACGTGCAGCCGCGCAGCGCGTCATCGAATACGCCGGGCATTTTCAAAAAACGCAGAACCGTTCCGTCATCGAATCCGTCATCAATCTTCTCATATCGCTTTTGCTTGTGGTGCCGCTTGGCATGTACGGCGTGCTCATCGGGACGATTGCAGCGCTTTTATATCGCACGAACGATATGATTTTCTACGCATCCCACAAGCTGCTGCATGCACCTGCACGGCGTACTTACCGAAAATTCTTATGCAGCGGAGCGTTGTTTGTTTTGCTGTGGTTTTCCGCAAAAGCTCTGCCGCTTCCACTCAACTCATATCCCGCGCTGCTCCTATCAGCCGCCGTATTTTGCATATTCAGCCTTTTGCTGTTTACCGTGCTCGGCTCTGCGCTGGATTGTGATGCCCGCCGCGTTCTTTTCGCCATTTGGCGCAGAACGGCAATGACCGTTCTGCAAAAAAGCCAATACATTCGCCGCAAAATAGGGGAGAAGCGCATTTTCACACACCGTTCCGCGTTATGAATCTCTGACGAAATTGTTTGCTAATTTCGCTATAAATCAACCATTAAATTCGGCAAAATACCAAAATTTAATTATCTTCTTTGCATTTAATTGACCTCTTTCGCCTTTTTTGATATACTGTTAAGCGTTAAATCTTTTGGAGAATATTCGGAAGCAATAAAACACAAGTGATTTTGTAAGGCTATATGCTTGCAAAATCACCAAATTTCGAGTATATCTCAGGGCGAGGAGGATATTCTTTATTATGGCAGGAAAGCTCTCTGCATTTTTCGGAGCGCAGGATATGACGGTGGGCAACCCGGCGACAAATCTCATTCGGTTTTCCACACCGCTTCTCATCGGCAACTTGGCGCAGCAGCTGTACAGCACGGTGGACTCCATTGTGGTCGGCAATTATGTGGGTGACAGCGCGTTGGCCGCCATCGGTGCCAGCGGCCCGATCATCAACCTGCTGCTTGTACTGTTCATGGGCGTATCGGTCGGTGCCAGCATCATGGCATCGCAGTGTTTCGGTGCAAAAGACAAAAAGCGACTTTCGCATTCTGCAGGTACGGCGATCACGGCAACCTTTGCGGTTTCCATCTTCGTCATGGTCGTGGGCCCGCTCATTACACACCCGATCATGTCTGCACTGCAAACACCGCAGGATATTTACACTATGTCGTGTGATTATCTCATCATCAATTTCCTCGGTATTCTCGGCAGCGCATATTACAACATTATTTCCGGCATTCTGCGCGGCCTCGGCGATTCCGTCATGCCGCTCATTTTCCTGCTCGTGGCATGCGGCATGAACATTGGTCTGGATATCTGGTTTGTCGCGGGCTTTAAAATGGGCGTTGCGGGCGCTGCGTGGGCAACCATCATCTCGCAGGCAGTCTCCGGCATCCTGTGTCTTGTGCGTCTGCTCTTAATGCGTGACGTATTGCACATCACGTGGCGCACCCTGTGGCCGACAAAAGCGCTTTTGTTCCAGCTCATCCGTTTGGGTCTGCCCAGCGGTCTCACACAGGCGGTGTTCTCGCTCGCCATGCTGGTCGTGCAGTCCCTTACAAACAGCTTCGGTACCACGATCATCGCGGTTTCCACCGTTGTTATGCGCGTGGACGGCTTTGCCATGATGCCGAACTTCACCTTCGGTACGGCAACGACGACCTTCACCGGCCAGAACATCGGCGCAGGTCGTTTGGATCGCGTGGAAAAGGGCACAAAGGACGGCTTAAAGCTCGGCCTTTCCGTTTCCGTGGTACTTGTTGCGCTGATCCTGTTCTTCGGCCGTTATCTCATGGAAATGTTTACGAGTACGCCGGACGTCATTGATACCGGCATGCATATGATGCGCATTCTCTCCATCGGTTACATTGCAATGGCCGTCACGCAGATCCTTTCCGGCGTTATGCGCGGCGCGGGCGATACGATGACCCCAATGTGGATCTCCCTCATCACGACCATCGTTATCCGTGTGCCGATCGCATACGGCCTCGCAGCACTGATGCACTCTGCAGATGCGCTGTTCATCTCCCTGCTCATAAGCTGGGTCATGGGTGCCGTGCTTACCTCCATCGCGTTCCGCATGGGCCGTTGGAAGAAGAAGTCCATCATCAACGACGATGTGCCCGAACCGGCAGATGTGTAGGTTTAAGCCCTATTCGTATAGAAAAATGAGTAGCTTCTTTGTGTGCAGACCTATTTTTCTCTGATAGAACAAAACAGCACCGCGCTAAGAATGAACTGCACCCCATTTGTTAGACAAGTATGATATACTATACTAACAGATGGGGTGCAGTTCACTATCCGCTTGTCGGACCGAACATTAAAGCGTTTCTCTCGCTCGTAAAGAAATTCCCCAAAACGCATTTCTACGCGCTTGAGAATGACCTGAATTGTCTGCACGCGCTTCAATCCGAAGTCGCAAAACGAAACGTCGTGCTCGGCTGGTTTGGGAATTAAAGTACTCGTCGCGGAAAACCATGTCATCACAGAGCATTGGACGGTCGACGCGCGCCGATAAATATTTGTACGTACAACTCTTGACATTCGTACTCTTGTATGCTATATTGAACATACACACGGCGATGCTTATCGCCGATTTTAAGTGGAGGAATTTTTAAAATGGCAAAACTTTCCATTCATACTGACGAAAAGAAAAGCAAGATCAACCGCAATATCTACGGCAATTTTTCCGAGCACCTCGGACGCTGCATTTATAACGGCATTTATGTTGGCGAAAACAGCGACATTCCAAACGTAAACGGCATGCGAACCGATATTGTGGAAGCGCTGAAAGCTATTAAGCTGCCGGTGCTGCGCTGGCCGGGCGGCTGTTTTGCAGATGAATACCACTGGAAAGACGGCATCGGCCCCAAGGAGACACGCAAAAAGATGGTCAACACGCACTGGGGCGGTGTTGTGGAGGATAACACCTTCGGCACGCACGAATTCTTAGAATTCTGCCGTCAGGTCGGCTGCGAGCCGTACATCAACGGCAACGTAGGCTCCGGCACCGTGCAGGAAATGAGCGAGTGGATGGAGTACATGACGTTTGATGGCATTTCGCCCATGGCGGACCTGCGCGCCAAAAACGGTCATGCCGAGCCGTGGAAGGTGAAATACTTCGGTGTCGGCAATGAAAACTGGGGCTGCGGCGGCAATATGCGCCCGTCCTATTATGCCGACCTCTACCGCCGCTTCCAGACCTACGTCCGCGATTACGGCGACAACCACGTGTTCCGCATTGCCTGCGGCCCGGGCATCGCCGACGATTACAACTGGACAGAAGAGGTCATGCGCATTGCGGGCAACTACATGAACGGCCTCAGCCTGCACTATTACACCGTGCCGGGCACATGGGAGAAGAAAACAGCTGCAACAGGCTTTGATACCGACATGTATTACGAGACTGTTCGCAAGGCATTACACATGGAAGAACTTATCACACGCCACACGGAGATCATGAGCCATTACGATCCCGAGCACAAAGTCGGTCTGATCGTAGACGAGTGGGGTACATGGTACGATGTGGAACCGGGCACGAATCCGGGCTTCCTGTATCAGCAGAATACCATGCGCGACGCCATTGTCGCCGCTGTAACGCTGAACATTTTCAATGCACACAGTGACCGTGTCGTCATGGCAAACATCGCACAGCTTGTAAACGTTTTGCAGTCCGTCATCCTCACCGAGGGAGAGAAAATGGTGCTTACGCCGACATACCATGTATTCGATCTTTATAAGCACCATCACGATGCAACGCTTTTGAATAGCCACCTCGAAACGGAGGGGGTCTACGCCGGCGTACCGAACCTCACGGTTTCCGCCTCGGAAGACGAAAACGGCGTCGTGCATATCACGCTCGCGAACATTTCCGCCGACACCGCGTACCCGATCGACTGTGCGCTGACCGGCAAGAAGTACAATACGGCATCTGCACGCATTTTGACAAACTCTATCGGCGCATACAACGACTTCGACCATCCCGAAGACGTCAAGATTACGGATTTCGACGCGCTGACGCTTGAAAACAACAACCTGCACTTCAATATTCCGGCGTGTGCCGTCATGGAAATCACGGTCTCCTGATGGAACGCATTCCCTGCAGGCGGTGTTTGCTGAAAGACCTCAGCGACACAGATTATTTTCACTCGATCTACGAATATATCGAAAACATTCCCCCGGAGCAGAAAGCCCCGGATGCACTTTACAAAGACCGTTTGAAAAAATGCACATCATGCGACCACTTAGTCAACGGCATGTGTGCGCTGTGCGGCTGCTTTGTAGAGGTACGGGCAGCAAAAGTGCGCCAACATTGCGCAAAAAACGCAGAAATCTGGTAAAAATCGGCTCTGATTTTTACTTGTCAATCCGGCAAAATTGTGGTATACTGGCTCGAAGCCTGTATACCACTTTTTGTGTTTTCGGGCATCGCAATCCCGTCGTTTCGACGGGCTACCTCTACCTTGAAAGGATTTATTTATGCTGGATGTCTTTCTCGACGCACTCATCGATTCGTTAAAAACGCTGCCGTTTCTGTTTGCCGCGTACTTTCTCATTGAGTATTTAGAGCACCGTGCAAGCAGCAAAATGGAACGCGGTCTGCAAAAGCTCGGCAAATTCGGCCCCATCGGCGGCGCGCTCCTCGGCGTTGTGCCGCAGTGCGGCTTCTCCGTGGCGGCAGCAAATTTCTACGCCGGACGCATCATCACAGTCGGCACACTGCTCGCCGTGTTCCTTTCCACAAGCGATGAAGCCCTGCCGATTCTGTTCTCACACCCGGAGCAGATGCGGTACATTTTGCCGATGCTGCTCATCAAAGTCGCCTCCGGCATCGTGTTCGGCTTTCTGGCCGACCTCATTTTACAGCGCTTTTTCCACCCTAAAAAAGAGAAACCGTTTGAGGAGCTGTGCGCGGACTGCGACTGCGACCACCACAGCCTGTTGCACTCCGCCTTGCACCACACGATCAGCATTTTTCTCTTTATCCTCGTCGTAAACCTCGTGCTCGGCTATGCCATTTATTTTATCGGGGAAGACCGCATTTCCGGCTTACTTTTAAACGGCAGCGTCTTTCAGCCGTTCCTGACGGCACTCATTGGACTCATTCCGAACTGTGCGGCATCCGTGATCTTAACGGAGCTGTTCACGCTGGGCAGCCTGCAATTCGGCTCCTGCGTGGCGGGCTTATGCGCCGGTGCAGGCGTGGGCCTCGTCGTGCTGTTCCGCACAAACCACCGCGTAAAAGAGAACCTCGCCATCGTCGGTACGCTGTACGCCTGCTCCGTCGTGACCGGCATGCTTGTAAATTTGATTTTCTAAACTTAAATATACGCAAAAACGACCGAAAGCCTTTGCACCGCGCTTTCGGTCGTTTTTGTTTACATGTATTCCTCGATGAATTCCGGTAGAGAGGGAATTGCCTTCTTTCGAGGTGAATTTTACAACACGGCACCCATGCAGTGCGTATCGGTGCAGCTCTCAATGCGCACAGAGCGAATCTCGCCCGCAAGGGACGTACCGCTTGCCACCGCAACAGGTGTATAGTTCATGGAGTATCCCTCCCAAACGCCTTTTTGAATCTCACGCTCGAAAAGCACTTCCTCCGTGCGACCGATTTGCGCTTTAAAAAACGCCTGCTGCGTTGCGGTCGTCACGCGGATCATCTCGTGGCTGCGCGCTTCCTTTACGGCATTCGTCAGCTGATCGCCCATGTCATAGGCACGAGTGCCGGGGCGGCGGGAATAGGCAAACACGTGTACTTTCGCAAATGCGATCTCTTCTGCAAACGCCAAAGATTCCGCAAATTCTTCATCCGTTTCGCCCGCGAAGCCGACCATGATGTCCGTCGTGATGGCAGCATTTTCAAACGCTGCGCGCAGGTTGCGCACGATGGTGCGGTATTCGTCTGCGGTGTAGTGGCGGTTCATGCGCTTTAAAGTCGCATCGCAGCCGCTTTGCAAGGAGAGGTGGAACTGCGGGCACAGCTTTTTCTGCTTTGCCATGCGCCGGATCACGTCTTCCGAAAGCTGCTCCGGCTCCAAGGAGCCGAGGCGCACACGCTCAATACCCGGCGTAGCGCAGGCCGCTTCAATGGCGTCACACAGATGCAGACCGAACTCCTGTCCGTATGCCGAAAGGTTGATGCCCGTCAGCACCACTTCTTTGTAGCCGTTCGCGCCAAGCCCCGCAAGCTCCGCCTTGAGGTCTTCAAGCGGCTTCGAGCGCACACGGCCGCGGGCATAGGGGATGATGCAGTATGAGCAAAAGCGGTTGCACCCGTCTTCAATCTTCACAAATGCACGCGTGCGGCCTGTAAAGTTCTCCACATTGAGATTCTCAAATTTTTCGTCGTTCGTGTGCGGCGCAATGTCGATGATGCGCTGGCGTGCAGAAAGAAACGCCAGCAGATCCGGCACCAGACGCTTGCGGTTCGAGGTGCCGAGGATAATATCGGCTTCCTCCAGTCGCCTTGCGTCCTCCGGGAACGCCTGTGCCATGCAGCCCGTCAGCACCATAACGGCATCCGGGTTATCTTTTTTCGCGCGGCGAAAAATCTGCCGCACCTTGCGGTCACTTTCGGCCGTGACCGTGCAGGAGTTGAGGATTACGACGTCCGCTGTTTCCTTGTCTTCCGCTGCGGCAAAGCCGTGCTGCAAAAGGGAAGAGAGCATCGCTTCCGATTCATACTGGTTCACCTTGCAGCCGAGGGTGATGACCTTTGCTTTCATCATATATTTTAATTTCCTTTCGTCACACGTCGTTTTCTTCCAGCCAAAGCGTCAGCTCCGTCCAGTCGTTCATCAGACTGTCCGCAAGCGCCTTTTGCTCAGTGATCTTATTCGTGATTTCCATCATTTTTTCGTAATCGCTCGCCGTCTCGGGGTTGGAGAGCTGCCCGTTCAGCGTGTCAATTTCCGCTTCCGCCGCTTCGATCTCGCGCTCGCATTTCGAAAGTGCGGCACGGCGCTTCCGAATTTCAGAGGCACGCTCTTTCTTTTGTTTATAGACTGTATTGGCTTTCGGCACAGCGTTTTCATTTTCCGCTTCGGCAGCGGCTTTTGCGGCTTCCTGCTTTTGACGGGCCTCAAGATATGCGTCGTAGTTGCCGAGGTACAGCGTTGTGCCGGAAGGGGTGAGATAGTAGATTTTATCCGCAAGCTTGTTGATAAGATAACGGTCATGCGAAACGACGAACAGCGTGCCATCGTAGCCCAGAAGTGCGTTTTCAAGCGCCTCGCAGGAGCCGATATCGAGGTGGTTCGTCGGTTCGTCGAGGATCAAAAGGTTCGCTTTGGAAAGCATCAGCTTTAAAAGCAGCACGCGCGCACGCTCGCCGCCGGAAAGCCCTTTCACGGGCTTATACACGTCTTCGCCTTTAAAAAGGAACACCGCCAATGCGCTACGCACCTGCGTCTGCGTCATGTAGGGGTGCAGATCCCAGATCTCATCGATGACCGTCTTACTCTCATCTAAATTGCCTTGCGCCTGATCGTAGTAGCCGATGTCGATATTCGCGCCAAAGCGGAAATCGCCGAAGGTTTGCTTATAAATGTGCAACAGCACTTTCAGCAATGACGTTTTTCCGCAGCCGTTCGGGCCGATGAGAAACACCTTTTCGCCGCGTTTGATATCGAGATTCACATTTTTAAAGAGCCTGTGGTCGCCGAATGAGAGGGCAAGCTCTTCCGCTTCCAGAACATCATTGCCGCCGCGCTGGCTCGCCTTAAACTGAAATTTGATGGTATCCGGATCATCCTCCGGCTTTTCAAGCGCCGCCTGCAAACGGTCAATGGACTTCTGCTTGCTCGCAATCGTCACATAGTTGCGCTCCTGATTGAACCGCTTCTGCTGCTCAATGATGCCCTCAATGCGCTTGATCTCGCGCTGGGTGTTATCGTAGACGCGCTGCATCGCAAGGCGGTTTTCTTCTTTCAGCTGCAAATATTTCGTATAATTGCCCTTATATTCTGTCAAATGCGTGTTTTCAATCTCAAATGTGCGGTTCGTCACAGCATCAAGGAAATAACGGTCGTGCGAAATAACGATGTACGAGCCGTTGTAATTCTTCAGAAAATCCTCCAGCCATTCAACAGACGGAATATCAAGGTGGTTCGTCGGCTCATCCAGCAACAGCAAATTCGATTCGCCGAGCAGCATTTTTGCGAGTTGAATTTTCGCTTTCTGTCCGCCGCTCAAAACACCGATAGGAGCATAAATCTGCTCCGGCGCAAAGCCGAGGCCGATGAGTGTGCTTTTTGCACGGTTGCGGCAGGTGAGGCCGCCGTCTGCGATGAAACGATCGTTTAGCTCCGCCTGCTTTTCGATAAGCTCGTTAAGGTTTTCCGGCATTTCCGAAATTTTCGTCGTGAGCACTTCTATTTCTGCTTCCATTTTGAGCAGCGGCGCGAACACCGTCATCACTTCGTCAAACGCCGGTTTTTCCATATCGCGGCAAACATGTTGCTCCATGTAGCCGATGGACGTTTCGCGTGCCGGGGTAAAGGTGCCTTCGTCCGCCGTATATTCTCCGTTCAGTACCTTGAAAAGCGTCGTCTTTCCGGAGCCGTTAATGCCCACAAGGCCAATACGGTCGCCTTTCTGCACTTCAAATGTAATATCCTGAATGATCACATCGGTGCCGAACATCTTTTTTATGTTGTTCACCGTAAGTATTGCCATAGTTGTTCTCCTCGGTTCATATTCCGTTTTATTATACCGAAAGATAGTCTTCAAATCAAGCAAAAACCGAGACAAAATCACGCCCTGCGGGCGAAAATCGCAGAGATTTGACGTTTCTTTCCGATTTTAAGGTCAAAATAGAAAAAAGTATGCGGTTTCGCTTGATTTTTCCCCGAAAACTGTTGTATAATAACACTACTTTAAGAGACAGATTTGGTGTGTTAGAACTTTGGAGGGTTTTCCATGAAATGTCCCTATTGCGGATACAGTGAAAGTAAGGTCATCGATTCCAGGCCGACCGATGAGGGGGAGCGCATTCGCCGCCGCCGTGAGTGCTTAAACTGCGCAAAACGCTTTACGACCTATGAAGTCATTGAGACTGTGCCGGTGGTCGTTGTAAAAAAAGATAAATCCCGTGAGGCTTTTGACCGCAACAAGCTGTTGAACGGCCTTCTGCGCGCCTGCGAAAAACGCCCGGTACCGCTTGAAACACTGGAGCGCATCGTAGACGAGATTGAAACGCTCCTGCAAAACTCGCTCGACCGCGAAGTGCCATCCACGCTCATCGGCACTTATGCCATGGATAAGCTCAAGAAGGTCGACGAAGTCGCCTATGTTCGCTTTGCTTCCGTTTACCGTGAATTCAAAGACATCAATACGTTCATGGATGAGCTCAATAAGATTAAGGCCGAGCGCAACCGATAAATTCAGATTATGTAGCAGCAGTCCCAACGCGATATGGGGCTGCTGTTTTTTGCTTTAAAACACATTTTCAAATGCGATGCGCTCTGTTTTTTGAATGTGCTCCGCCGTGTTTTTCACCATCTGGCATTCGGCGCGCGCTAAGGACACCTCCTCCTGCTCAATATAATAGGGCAGCACGGCAAAAATGTTTTCCAGCGGCTCCAAATGCTCGTGCGGCAGGAAAACGCACAGTTTATCGTGTATTTTCTCCCAGTCTGCCTGCAATTTTCGGCTTTCCTCCAAGGCTTTTTCCGCTTCGCCGTCGGAAAGCAGCCGGTCGATATTTTCCGCGGACACAATCAGTGTATTCGCAGATCTTGCCGTGTTGCAGTAACCAAAGATACACACCGCCACAGCAAATACCGCCAAAACGATTGAAAAGGTCATGCGCTTCATTTTTTCACTCCCTTTTTTAGGCTGCCGTCCCGCCGAATGAGCGTATAATGGCCGGCTGTGTTTACCGTTAGAATAAACACTTCGGAAAGCGGTACGGCTTCGCTTTTTAATATGCTGTGTATCCACTCTTCATTTTTGCCGCACAAGTGCATAGAGCCCACAGAAAGGTCTCCGTCGCTCACCACAACGACTTCAAGGCCCTCGTCTTTCACTTTCACGCCCATATCGCTCGGACGCAGGTAATCGACGGCGGCTTTTTTAACGACACTCAGCGTGCCGTTCGTCTCTACAATGGCATATGCCACATCCGAAAGCACAAAAATATCCTTTTGCCGCAGTTGCTCAAAAAGGTCTTCTACGCTCATGCGCAGCTCCTGCATGTTTTCCTGAATGATACGCCCATCTTTGATGATGACGACCGGCTTGCCGCACACCAAACGGTGAAAACGGCTGCTTTTAAGCATGAAAACCGAAACGAGCACCTCGAGCGCGATGAGCACCAAAATGGGGATGAGCCCGCTGAAAAGCGGCTGTCCGCTGTCCTGCATCGGGATCGCCGCAAGGTCTGAGATGAGCAGCGTCACGACCAATTCACTCGTTTGCAGTTGATTGATCTGCCGTTTGCCCATAACGCGAACGGCCAAAATAATCATAAAATACAAGATGATTGTGCGCACAAACGAAATAAACATGGCGTTTTCCTTTCCGTATGTCTTCGTCGCTATTATGCGTCTTCGGGCGTATAAAATACGGCCTTTCTGTAAAATCTACACAGGAGAACCATGCGGAAAGGAAACTGCTGATGGAAAACTTATCTGAACACTTAAAGGAAAACGTAACATATATAAATGGATTATTTGAAAACGCCATGGATTATATCGAGCGCGAATTTATGGTCGGCACGGTACCGGCCGCGCTGCTCACCATGGACGGGCTCGTCAGCAAGCAGCACATTACTTTGAGCATTTTAAATCCGTTGATGCGCGCGAAAATTCCGACGGATAACGGCAAAGAAACACTTTTGTTTATCGAAGAAAACGTGCTGTGCGCCGTAGAGCAAGCCGAGCTTTCCACCGTCAGCGAAGTGCTCGAACGCATGATGAACGGTTTTGCGGTGCTGCTGCTCGATAACTGTCCGACAGCGCTCGCGTTCGGCACGCAGGGCTTTGCTGCGCGCGGGGTGGATGAGCCCGATACGGAAGTTATGCAGCGCGGCCCCCGCGAAGGCTTTGTGGAAACCTACCAGACAAACATTTCGCTTTTACGACGCCGTCTCAAAACGACCGAGCTCAAATTTGAAAAGGTGACGGTTGGCGAAGAGAGCCAAACACCGGCTGCGCTGTGCTATTTAAAAAACATCGCGGACCCGAAGATCATTAACACACTCAAAAAGCGGCTTTCCGCATGTAATCTAAAAGACGTGCTCGCAGCAGGATATTTGGCGGGTTACTTGGAGCGTCCCGCGATTTTTGATCGCATAGGTTTTACCGAGCGCCCCGATACCTTATGCGGCAAACTGCATGAGGGGCGCATCGGGCTGCTTATAGACGGCACGCCCACAGCGCTTTACGTGCCGTATCTCTTCGTTGAAAACTTTCAGACCGCCGACGATTATGCAAACCGTCCGTTTTACGCCACGTTCACGCGCTGGCTGAAATACATCGCGTTTTTCCTCGCGATTTTTCTGCCGGGGCTGTATGTCGGCATCGCCGCACACGACCCGGAGCTGCTGCCGGAAACACTGCTCGTTACCATTGCACAGGCAGAGCGCAGTACGCCGTTTCCCGTCATGTTAGAAGCGATTTTGCTTTACTTTATGTATGAACTGATGCGCGAAGCCGGACTGCGCGTACCGAAACCGCTCGGCAGCTCTGTCGGCATCGTGGGCGGTCTTGTCATCGGCGAGACCGCCGTTTCCGCAGGGCTCGTCAGTGCACCGTCGCTCGTCGTCATCGCCGTCACGGTCATTACCGGGTACACGGTTCCGAAATTATACGAGCCCATGGCTGTGCTGCGTCTTACTTTTATTTTGGTGGGCGGTATATGGGGTGTATGGGGCGTGCTTGCAGGCTTTACGTTTTTATTATTCGAGCTTTGCGGCAAAACAAGCTTTTCCGTGCCGTTTTTGGCCCCGGTCGCACCATTTCGGCTTTCCGCCATGCGGGATGTGCTTGTACGCGCGGGATGGAAACGATTAGTGCGTCATAACGCCTCCGTACAACACATGCCCGGCGCGGGAAAGGGGGAAAAGCACCTGTGAAAACCAAGATCAGTGCTTTGCAGCTTTACCTTATGCTGTTTCTTTCACGTGTCATCATCAGCATCACAATCAATGTGCAAACCGTCGGCGGCAGCAATTTGATTGAAAGTATTTTCTCTTCGCTCGGGCTGTTTTTATACCTTACGGTGTTTTCTCTGCCGCTTTTCGTGCTGCACAAAAGCCACCCGGAAGCATCGCTTCTGCAAATCGCAGAGAATAACTGCGGCCGCGGTGTTTCTGTACCGATGTCCGCAATTTACGCGCTTTATTTTATAGTGATGAACATTTTCAGTCTTTCGCTTTTTCTGACGCTGCTCGTCAACACTACAGACCCCGTCGCTTCGCGTTTTTCCATCGTCCTTGTCGTGCTCGGCATTGCACTTTATGGTGCCATTCGCGGTATAGAAACCGTCTCGCGCGCCTCGGTATGCATTTTCACACTGTTCATGCTCGGCATGGGGATGATTTCTCTCGCCGTCTCGCCGAACGTCACGCCGCATTATCTCATGCCGCTTTTCTATGACGGCATAGACCAAACCGTACAGGGGTTTCTTGTCTTCACGGCGCGCTGTTCTTCCCTTGCCGAGTTTGCCGTTTTGATGCCGTTTCTTACAAATACGGATACAAAAAGCGGTAAAAGCCACCGCGTGCTCGGCTTTGTCGTTTGGAACGGCGGCATCACCGTGTTTTTGGGTGTGCTTCTGTTTTTCATCGTCTCGTGTCTCGGCGAGTACGCCGCGCTGCAAGTTTTCCCCGCATACACGCTCGCTTCCATCGCGGAGATTGCCGGTATTCAGCGGCTGGACGCGCTTTTCATCGGCATCAGTATGATGGCGCTCATCGTGCGTATTGCCTGCGGATTATTCTGCATCGCCGTGTGCATGACACCTATCCCGACACGCCCGCGCGCGTGGCTGACGGCACTCATAGCCGCGCTGACAGCAGTTCTGTCCCTATGGCTCACAGACTCCGCCGCACGCGTCGGGGCCGTGTTCCGCACCGCGTATCTGCTGCCGTTTTCCGTTTTGACCGGCGCTATGCTGCCGAGTTTGCTTTGGTTTTTCGATTGCATCAAAAAGAAGAGGAGACGCGCCGCATGAAAAAAACACTCACATCCGTTTTACTTTCGCTCATTTTGACGCTCACTGCTTCAGGCTGCGCGCCGGAGCTTTACGAGCGCTTGCTCATCAGCGCAATCGGCGTAGACCGCACGGCAACCGGCTGCCGCGTGACGGTGCTCGCTTCCGAAACGACGGAGGACGAAGGGCAGAGCACCTTTTCCGGTGAGGGCGATACCGTCCCCGAAGCGCTCAGTCAAATCGCGCTCGAAAGCGGTCGCACGCCGCTGTATTCGCACAACGCCGCCATCCTTTTCGGTATGCAATGCGCAGAAAGCGGTATCGCCGAACAACTGGATTTCTTTATCCGCCACTACGATTCCCGCCCGACCGCCAAAGTTTTCCTCGCAGAAGATACCGCCGAAAGCGTCCTGTTACAGACGGATCTCACCGCCGAACGCTTCATGCAGCTTTCAAACGGCGCAAAATACAGCGGGGCCGCGGCAGACGTGAATTTGCTGCAGCTTGTAAACGGTCTTTACGGCATAAACACCACTGCCGCGCTGCCCGTTCTGCGCGCCGATGATTTGCCCACGCCCGTCGGCACAGCCCTTCTGCAAAGCAACCGCCTGTGCGCCGTGCTCACGCCGGCGGAAACACAGGGGCTTAGTGCCTTGCAGGGTACACTTTCTGGTGGCGAATTCACCGTAAAAGACGAAGCTTTCGGCACGGTATCGCTTAGAGTCCGCAGCACAAACAGCAACATTATCTTCACAGGCACAGCAGAACAGCCCAAGTTTACCGCCAGAATTCATGTTATCGCCGAAGTTTCTGCCGTCACAAATACCGCAAAGCACGTAGGGAACGAAGCCTTTCCGCGCTTTGAGACTGCCCTTGCCAACTGCACTGAGGAACGCATCGCCGCTTATCTCAAAGCCGCAAACGGAGCCGATGCCGCAGGTCTCAGCGAAGTCATTTTCCGCACCGCGCCAAATGTGTGGCGTGAAATGGGGGAAAGCCGCACAGAAAAGCTCTCAAAAGCCGAAATTACCTTTCACGTCACTGCCGAAGTACAGCGCGTGGAAGAGGAGGACATTCCGTATTTTTAGAGCAACAGCTGCACTTTATAGCAATCGGTCGCCAGAGCGCATAGGAAAAGCCTGCAAATCGCACATCATATCCCATCCTTTTTTCGAATAGAATATTCTATGCGCCATGCAGGCTTTTGTCCGTTACAAATTTGATTATTTCTTGGCTTTCTTTTTGTCGGACAGCGCCATTAAAATGCGCTGGGCAACCGCTTGTCGCGCCGTAGCTTCCGCTGCAAGCTTCAACGCCGCTGCACGCAAGGCCGCTGCGTCACTTTCCGGGTGCACGCCCGCTGCCGTCTCGTGCAAAGCGCCGCTCTGCGCCGCCGCAAAATCTTTATAAAGCTGCTCCGCGTCTTCATCGCCGGAAAACAGCACGGCAATATCCTGAATGGAAAGCACCTGCTTCAGCAAGCCCACCATCATCAGCTTAGAAAGATGCTCCTTGCTGTACTTTTTGTGCACGGGATGATCCACAACGCCGCTTTTCACGTAATTATTGATCATACTGTTCGTCAATAAACTCTGCTTTTCATCGCGTTCAAAAAGAGACAGCGCTTCACCTGTAAACATCATCACCTGATCCATATAAAGGGGAATAGAGGGTAGGGCGCTCCAATTCGGCAGCGCAAATTCTTCGGCTTCCTGCAGCCATTTACCGCAATCAAATTCAACTTTGCTCATTTTCACAACGACTCCTTTTGTTTTTCATAAACAGTATACGGCATTTTTTTTCGCATTGCAAGCGCTTTTCTTTGGCTGTTTTATTGTTTTTGGAAAAAAACGGTCAAAATCCCATTATGGGCTTGACAAACCTACTCAGTTTTTGTATAATTAATAACAGTCAAGTCGGCTCTGTAAAATGCACAAAAAGAAATATGCTTGACAAATTGTGTTTTGTGTGTTATAATACCACTTGTTCTGAAATGGAGAGGTGTCCGAGTGGTTTAAGGAGCTAGTCTTGAAAACTAGTGATCTCGTAAGGGACCAAGAGTTCGAATCTCTTCCTCTCCGCCACATTTTTCTTTTATATTCACCATGGAGAAGTACCCAAGTGGTGAAGGGGCTCCCCTGCTAAGGGAGTAGGTCGGGTAACCGGCGCATGGGTTCAAATCCCATCTTCTCCGCCAAAAGTCCACCGTAATTTTGATAGAATTACGGTGGACTTTTTCTATGCCCGAAAACCGCTTAAAACAAGGATTTTCGACCGTTTCAGCACATAAGCGAACCCCGCTGCAGAGCAATTCTGCGGCGGGGTTCGTGTTTTTTGCGTGGCTGTACAAGCAGAAAATCAAATCCCATCATTCTTCCGCCAGATCGGCAATCAACTTGACGTCGCTGACGGCCAGCGCAAGCTGAAGCTTGTTTTCCAGCCCGGTTTTTTGCAGCATATTTGACACATGGAATTTGACCGTCGACATCTCGCAGCCCATTTCTGCCGCGATGCGCGTGTAAGACAAGCCCCGCAGCAGATGCCGCAGAACCTTCAGTTCCGTCTTTGTAAATTCCGTGCTTTTTGCCATGCCGATCTCAACTGTCGGAGGTGCGTCCGGAAAAATATGTTCACCCTCCAGTGTTTGCCGGACGACATCCATCAAGCGCTTCTGCGTCGAGTCCTTGTACCACAGGCTGTCGGCCCCGGCCTTCTTTGCCTCATCCAGAACGGCGCCGTCGATCAGCGAAGTCACAACAATAATTTTACTCTTCGGCTGTATAGCTTTAATCTGGCGAACAGCAATCAACCCGTTCTCACGGTTCTCTGTCTGCACATCCATCAAAATCAGATCGACAGAATTTGTCCTGCACATCTCGACTGCTTGTTTCGCGCCCGGAATGGACGCCGTGATCCGGTATCCGTCCTCGGCGCGAAAATAGCTTTCCAACAGACTGCGAATCATGGTCTGGTCTTCAACGATCATCACCTTCATATGCTGCTTCCTCCTTTTCCTGCAAACTGAGCATCAGCTTAAAGCGAGGGACGCTCTGAATCTCCATTTTGCCGCCGGATTCTTCTATGCGTTGACGCAGCATAGAAAGGCCTCCGCCTTCTGTGATTTTTCCCTTTGGTGCCGCACCGTTGTTGGTTAGGGAGACCGCTATGCAATCCGGCTTTTGCCAAAAGCACACATACAGCTCTGTTCCGTCGGCGTGACGGACACAGTTCGATGCACATTCGCTGATTGCCAGTGCAATCAGTGCGCGCATACGCTGCGTTCGCGGCTCATCTCCTGCCAGCAGAACTCTGACGCCAAGCTTTTCCGCTCGTTCTTTTGCGGCTTCCAACGGTTCGGATTGCGCTCTCATCTGACTGGAGCGGTAAAGCACTGAAATGGACTGCTCCCACAACGCTGCGGTTGCACGAATTTCCTTCTGGTCTGTGTTTTGGAGCAGCACGCGCCGCGTCGCGAGGATGCTGTGTCCAATGTCATCGTGCACACGCAGCTTCATGGCCAGCGTTTCTTCTTCCCGGATGATCTCCGGCATCTGCGCAAGCAGCCGCCTAAGCCGCTTGTTTGTTTTCTCCAGCTTCGCATTTTCCGCTTTTAGCTGGTTCTGCTTCTGAATCAGCTCCGTAACGTCTGCGGCAGTGATTTGTGTATATCGGGCACCTGCTTTTGTTGTGATCTGCTCCTGCGCAAAGCGCAGCGCTGTTCCGTCCGGAAAGCGGTAAATCCAAAGGTGCGGATCCAGACAGCACACACTTGCCGGCGGTGCCTGCAGGGCGCTTTGCATCTCTGCCAGCGACTGTATACCGCCTTTTTGCAGCCAGTTCGTAATGGCAAGCATCCGGCGGTTGATGAGCCGCACCACGCCGTTTTTATCGAAAAAGCAGGCCGCGATGGGGAGACTGTCAAAACTTTCCTTGATCCTATCCATGCGCCTTTACCTCCTCGATCTTTCCAGCTTCCGCGTCACATATTGCAGCCCGTCCTCATCCTGCTCCCATTCCAAACCTTGAAAATGCGCGCGCAGCCCGCAGAGCGGCTCTGCCGCTGAAACACAAAAAGACACTTCTACCTGCGCACCGACATCTATGGAGATCAGCATTGCACGAAGGGATTCCAGTTCCGTTTCCACGACGGCCTCGAACAGGTCGTAGATCTGCGTCGCCTGTTCGAGGGTAAGCTGGTCTTCTCCCTTGACAATTGCCTTACAGTCGGCGCCATAAACACAGATATTCTCGGAAGATTCATTGAGGCATAACCGAAGCTCCTGCACACTGATCGCACCGCGCTGTGCGCCGACAAAAATCAGGTTGCTTCTGCGTTTGATGTAGGTTCCGATAATGATGACCTGCCCGAGCAAACGCCTGGCCCGGTTTTGGTCCTCCGTTTTCTGCAATTCAGCCAGCAGATCCCACAGCATCGCGATCTGCCGATCAATCTGCGCCTCCATCATATCATACAAGCGATTTTGCTCCGTCAGCTTCAACCATCTTGCATGCTGTGCATTCTCCGCCGCCAAAACGTCGCCGGTGTCATGCAACTCATCTCGTGTCAATTCCAGTTTCTTTTGAACCTGACTCAGCGCTGAGATGTCCTCCTTCCAGAATACCCAGCCGCGGCGCAACTTATGCCGTTTCAAAAGTGTATCGTCATCCAGATAGACGGTATCCTGCTGTATATGCCTTAGCTTACTTTGCGGCAAAGTCCCCTGCATGGCGGCAGATACATATTTGGAGCAAAACGCTTGATCAGTAATCTGAACAGGCAGGCTCGTCGCTTCAAAGAGCTCATCGTATCCGAGATTGGAATGAATCAGTCCGCTTTGAATGCAGCATTCAAGGATGCTTGCAAAAATCAGGCACTGTGACACGGTCATATCGCCCGCGAGCACCCAGACCCAATAGACATTTTTGGCATACATATAAGCATATGCCAGCGAAAGCGCAAACGGAACCAGCGGTAACCAGCGAATTCTCCTGCTATGTGGGATACGACAGTTTTTCACCATCGAAAGAAACGCAAACCCTGCGCACAGAGTCTCCCAGCCCAGCACGAAGAAAAAACCGACCTCATACCGATACTCCCGGTCCGATAAAATGCCGGACGGGAAAGAAAATACCTGCTGATGCAGATCATTGGTCAGAACGAGCAAAAGCAGCAGCAATGTCGGAAGATACAGAAGCTTTGTCCATCGCGGCAGACGAAAATCCTCTCCCTTGCCCAGAGACTGGGAAACGAAGACCGACAGCATGGGGATGAACAGCATCGGAAAATAATAGAAATACCACAGCAGGCGTTCTGCATCCGTGTTATCAATGGAAAACTTGATTGAGCGCAGCAGAATCCACAGCACCATCAGCGCCGAAATCGCCAGCATGTAGTGCCGCACCTGCACCTGTACGATGCGCGTCCAAAGAGAGTAGCACCACACGCTGAACAAAAGCAAATAGATTGCGCTTCGCAAGTAGTTGACAGCCGGAGAATGAAAATAATTCCGGCTTGCATATCGGAGCCACATGGCAAACGCAATGAGCACCAGCAAGCCCAAGGCGTACAAAAGGCTTCTTTTCGTCGTTTTGCTCATGCCGCATGCCCCCAAAAAATCAGTATATTTATATGGATAGTATATCATGCGGATAGACAAATGGCAACACGTTTTGTCCTCTTTATACAGAGAACTGTGACAAAATTTGGCTTTGCAACGGAAAATAATTACAAATCCTATCCAATTGGCGGGGGCGGAAATGGAAGATAACGGCTAAAATATAGATGAAGGATTCAAAGGAAGAGAAAGGCGGTGGAAAAGCACAGATGCGAAGAATTGTATTGGATATGAAGGGCGGACTTCTGTCGGAGGCGGTCATGCAATCACTTTCGGGATGCGACCCGGATTTCCTTATCTACCGTTCTTCAAAGCCGGAAGAAACGCTGGCGTTGTGCCGGACCTGCCGTGCCAATGTGTTGGTGATGGAGGTCATCCGACAGGGAATCTGGAAGCTGAGTGAGAGACTCAAGATCTGCAGTGCCGTAAAGCAACTCGGTTGGACGTGTAAGGTTCTGCTTTTGGTGGATGAGGACGCGGATAAACTGCTTGCCTCCGAAGTGCGGCAGGCGGTAAAGGATCAGCTGGTTGATAACTTTATTTATGCATCGGTATCGCCGACTTACCTCGCGGGCGTAATCGACACGCTTTGAAAGGATGGGTGAGAAATGAAAAAACTACTGCGATGGATTCTGATATTCCTGGTATTTGCGTTCATGGCGGCGCTGTCCGCGATTACCGCGCTTGCGTGCTCGCCGGACGACAATAATCCGGAACACCATGAAAACGTTATACAGACCGAGGAGAAAAAGCCAACCTGCCTGGAGGGAGGATACTACGTACTGGAATGTACCGTCTGCAGGTGGAGCTGCGCCTTTTCCATCGGCGACATCGTGCCCCACGAATTCGGGCCGTGGGAGATCGTTCCGGGCAAAGAGCCCACCTGCACAAAAGCCGGCGAGAAGCGAGCCTATTGCAGTACATGCAACAAGTGGTATCCAGAGCTCGCGCCGGCAACGGGCCACAGCTGGTATAAGTACTATACAAAAGAGCCTACCTGCACCACGGCAGGAGAATACTACACCTACTGCCGGAATTGCCCTGCGAGCCAGGGGCGCTCCACAGAACCTGCCACGGGTCACTTCTGGGTCGTCTGGAAGCGAGTATTTGCTACATGCACCACGCCGGGATATACCGAATTTGTCTGCGACGACTGCGGCGCGGATGGGGGGACCACCACGACGCCCGCCAAGGGGCACAGCTTCGGCGCGTGGTTTACCACGACGCAGGCCACCTGCACGGAGGAAGGCATGCAGAAGCGGGAGTGCGCAACCTGCGGTGCGACGGAGAGCCGCGGGATCCCCAAGACGGGACATAAATTCGGCGCGTGGTTCACCACGACGCAGCCTACCTGCATGGAGACCGGCATCCAAAAGCGGGAGTGTACGCAATGCAGTGTAACGGAGACAAAACCGATTGCCAAGACGGATCACAATTGGGACGCCGGGAAAGTGGTCGCACAACCGACAACAAGCCAAGAGGGAGTTATGCAATGGATGTGCAATATGTGCGGCACGATACGCACAAATCCAATTCCCAAGCTCAAACCGGGAACGACAGCGGCTCCGAGCACAACACCGACTCCGGCGCCTACGGCTCCACCACGCACATCCGCCACAGCTACACCGAAGGTTACGCCTACGCCAAAGGTTACGCCTACGCCGAAGGTTACGCCTACGCCAAAGGTTACGCCTACGCCAAAGGTTACGCCTACGGCTTCACCACACACATCCGCCACAGCCTCGCCCACGGCGTCGCCTAATGCAGCTGCCTCGGCCTCGCCGGGTATTTCGCCTACGGCTTCACCCGGCGCATCAATTTCGGGGACAGAGGATAGCGACGGAAAGAATGGAGATAGGGGCGAAAAGAGCGGATTTGGTGAGAACGCTGTCGGTAAAGATGTTCCTCAAAAGCAAGAAAAGAACAATGTGCAGGCGACAGAGTACAGCTTCTCCGTGGGAAAAATCCTTGTATTCACACTTGTGCCAACGCTTTTGATTGTTGCTGCCGTCGTTTTTCTACTCGTTTGGAGAAAGAAAAAAAGACAGGTTTAACGGATATTCTTTCCGGACAGTGAAGAGATTAGCTCATCGTACAGCGCGTCCCGCCAATGAGCGACAGTTCGTGAAAGATTGGCAGATTGATAATTTGATCTACACATTGGGATTACCGATATATTCCACAGGTGTGATTGATATATTTTAGAAAGGAGTGGTTATGTTGCAGGTTGTAATTCAGAAAATTCCGGAAAATTTGCAGGAATTTGAAATTCTTGCCGCTAAAGGGCGGCAGCCGGAACATATCTGCGCACTGTTTCTGTGTGCATTGGCGCTGTTTGACAGGGACAAAGATGCAGGCGTTGCTGCGATGAACCTTCTGCGCGGTCCTAAGCCCATGACACCGTATGACTGTCAGTTTCTGCGCGACCGACTGCGCGGCAAGGCCTATCTGCCGCTTGCATATTTTGAAGGCGCAACGCCGGGAAACGGGTATCAGCCGTGCGTGCCATACACACTGAACGTGCTGGCAGACCCCAGACCTCAGGATATAGAGCCGGGCTATATGCGCGTGTTCCTTAAAACGTCCGGCGCGGATTCACCGCGTCCCATGAAATTGCGGCAGAAGGCTTCGACCGGCGAATGGTTCCTCTGGGAATATTCCAGTATTCTCAGCGGTATCCGTATTCCCGCGGCGGAAGACCCGTGGGCATAGTAAGTAAAGAAAGGGAGTATAGACAATGGGACTCATTAAAGCAGCATTGGGTGCGGCCGGCGGCGTAATGGCCGACCAATGGAAAGAGTATTTTTACTGTGAATCAATTCCGGAAAACGTTATGGCGGTCAAGGGACAGCGGCGCGTTTCCGGACGCAGCAGCAACACAAAGGGAAGCGAAAACATCATCTCGAACGGTTCCGTCGTTGCGGTGGCGGACGGACAGTGTATGATCATTGTTGATCAGGGCAAGGTTGCGGAACTTTGCGCCGTTCCGGGTGAGTTTGTCTATGACAGCTCGACGGAGCCGACGATTTTCTCCGGTGAGTTGGGAACCAGCATCTTAGACACGTTCAAGAACATCGGCAAACGCTTTACTTTCGGCGGAGAACCGCCCAAAGATCAGCGTGTCTACTATTTTAACACGAAAGAGCTCATCGGCAATAAGTACGGCACACCCTCCCCGGTGCCGTTCCGCGTTGTCGACCAGCGCGCGGGCATTGACATTGACATCGCCATTCGTTGCTTCGGCGAGTACAGTTACCGAATCAGTGATCCGATTCTGTTCTACACGAACGTATGCGGCAACGTCAGTGAAGACTATACCCGCGACCGTCTGGACGGTCAGCTGAAAACCGAGCTTTTGACGGCGCTTCAGCCCGCGTTTGCGAAGATTTCCGACATGGGAATCCGCTATTCCGCGCTACCCGGTCATACAATGGAACTGGCCGAGGCATTGAATGAAGTTTTATCCGGAAAATGGCGCTACCTGCGTGGACTTGAGATCGTTTCCTTTGGCGTTTCGTCGGTCAAGGCGAGCGAAGAGGATGAGCAGATGATTAAGGAACTGCAGCGTAATGCGGCGTTTATGGATCCGACGAGAGCGGCAGCCTATCTTGTCGGTGCACAGGCTTCCGCGATGCAATCTGCGGCGTCGAATCAGAGTGCAGGCCCTGCAATGGCGTTTATGGGCATGAACATGGCAGGTCAGGCGGGCGGCATGAACGCGCAGAATCTCTATCAGATGGGCGCACAGCAGCAAGCAGCGCAGCCTGCTCCGGCTCCGGCAGCTGCTGAAGGATGGAACTGTTCGTGTGGACAGAGCGGTATTACCGGAAAATTCTGCCCGAACTGTGGCAGTAAAAAGCCGGAACCAAAGCCTGCTGCCGAAAGCTGGAAATGCCCGCAGTGCGGCGCGACAGCAACCGGAAAATTCTGCCCGGAATGCGGCACCAAAAAGCCGGAATCGCAGGCAAACGGCTGGACGTGTAGCTGCGGTGCGGTGAACAAAGGAAAGTTTTGCGCTGAATGCGGCAAACCGAAACCGGCCGGTGTTCCGCAGTACAAATGCGACAAATGCGGCTGGGAGCCGGCTGACCCGACACACCCGCCCAAGTTCTGCCCGGAATGTGGCGATCCGTTTGACGACGGGGATTTGAAGTGAAAAAAGCATCCATAATCGCTCTGACCATCGTGTCGGCGGTTGTGTTTATCGCACTGGCGGGCGTATCACTGTATCGGTATTTTGTCGATAACCGGATTCAAGATGGAGGTAGGATGGAAAACCCGGATACATACAGAGCAGGAAAAGATCTGGTGGAATTTGAGTGGCGACAGAACCACAGGAATTTTTACAGCTGCTTTTCACTGAAATTCTACCGGGAGAAGGATATGCCTCTGCTGACCGGCCGGTTTCCGGACCGATCCGGCGACGAGATGAGAGAAAGCGAAACGGATGCGTTTTCCAACCCAATCCCTTGGCAGCTTACGTGGGTGCAATGGTTTGAACTTCAGAATATGCTGGCAGAGTCGGATCTGCCCGCGTACCGAAAGCCGTCTCCAAATGTCCAGGACGAGACCGACAGCAAAATCCGGGTCATTTGGCGCACCGATGACGGGAACGAGATTCAAAAGCTCAGCGGTAGCCATGCAGAAGCGCTGGAGACCTTGGTACTGAGTATTGCCGAAGAAGCTTATGCCACGTCAAACCTTGAAACGGAGGAATGCGAGGTATGCCAAACGGCAGTCGTACATTTTGCGCAGAATGTGGGGCCAAACGCCCTGCGAAAGAATAAAAACAAACCATACGATTTATTGTAACAGGAGGATTTACCATGAAAGGGCATAAATTTTTGAAGGTTACCGGAATTCTGATGATCATTGCCGCAGTATTTTCCATCATTGCGGGTGTTCTTGTCGGTGGACTGGGTGTATTGGCGGCAGGACTCGGTGCGGAATCCGGTCTGACATTTCCATATTGGGCGGCGCTGTTCCTGACGCTGGTCGGAGGAATTTGCCAGATGATTGCCGGAATCAAAGGCATTAAGCACAGTAAGCGCAGCGAAAAAGCAGGTAAGCTCATCGTGTGGGGCGTGATTGTGGCCGTATTCAGCGTATTGAGCATTGTGATGAGTCTGGTCAATGGCGGCGAGTTTAATGTCATAAGCGTCCTGACAGGAATAGCTATTCCGGCCTTGTATATCTACGGTGCGGTACTCAATTCCAAGGCAGACACGCAGTAACCGTATAATTCAAGTAGCATACACAAAGGAGTTTGATACATATATGGGACTGTTTGATAAAAAATATTGCGATATTTGCGGAGAAAAAATAGGGTTACTTGGCAACCGCAAGCTTGAAAACGGCAATCTCTGCAAAAACTGCGCCCAAAAGCTTTCCCCTTGGTTCTCGGATCGACGCAACAGCACTGTTGCGGAAATCAAGGCACAGCTTGATTACAGGGAAGAAAACCAGAAAAAGGTCGCGACATTCCACACAACCAGAACGCTCGGCGCGGACACCAAGGTGCTTCTTGACGAGGACGCGGGAAAATTCATGGTGACACGTGCCAGAAATCTCGTGGAAGCCAACCCGGATGTTTTGGATTTTGCAGACGTGACCGGCTGTAATCTCGACATTGACGAGAGCCGCACGGAGCTTAAGCGTGAGGATAAGGAGGGTAGGGAGATTAGCTACAATCCCCCGCGGTATGAATACTCCTATGATTTCTACATCACCATATTCGTCAACAACGATTACTTTGACGAAATACGCTTCAAGATCAATTCCGATTCCGTAGATATTACACCGCCTCCCGCAATGCGACCGGGAATGACGACCCGATGCAATCCGGAGACTAACGTTGAGTACCGCAATTGCAAAAAGCTCGGCGAGGAAATCCGGCAGGTTCTGACGCAGGTCCGCAAGGATGTGCGCCAGCAGATTGAACAGGAGGCCGCACCCAAAACGGCAGTCACCTGTCCCTACTGCGGCGCAACGACCACACCGGACGTGAACGGTTGTTGTGAATATTGCGGTGGCGCGGTAAGAGGATAAATATCCATCAAATGATAATGAAAGAAAGAAGGACAAAATAATGAAAAAGTTTGTAGCATTGCTTCTGATTGTGGTTACGCTTTTAACACTTTCTGCCTGTGGTAGCAAGGATGCGTTAGCCGGAACATGGTCCGCCGAACTTGGCGCAGACGGTACGATCACATGGACATTCAACGGAAGCGGCAAATGCACCATGGAAAATGCTTATATGAAACAGGACGGTACGTACACCATTGAAGGTGATCAGCTTACGGTGACACTGGAGGCATGGAGTGATCCATCTACTTATACATTCTCCGTAGATGGAAACAGCCTTACCATGAATGAGAATTCCGGCTACGGCATCAGCGGCACCTTTACGAAAAAATAGCCGTGTAGCTTACCGTTAACACTATCCGCCTCTGACCTTTTAGAAAGGAGAAAAAACGATGAATAACCTTACAGGCAGCATGAAAGACGTTGCATTCGCTACCAGTCCCCGTGAATTTGATCTTCCTTATTCTACCACACTGGAAGAAATCATGCAGAAACTCAATGCGCGCAGAGCAGCGTTCCAGATGCCATTCCAGATCAAAGGCGGCGTTCCCGGACAGCGCATCTCGTTTGAGAAAGAACCAAATGTGGACGTTGGCCTCTGGCTTTACCTCAAGGATGGCACACACATTCGGATTCAGCCGGTCATTACGGAGGCCAAGATGTCGGTTGGCGGTATGCGCGTTGATAAGAACAGCGCACTGCGCAAGGGCCTCAAGGGTGCGACGGTCGGTCTTGCAACGGAGCGTGGCGCCTATATTGACACCGTAACGGAAACCGTGAAGAAGATTTTGAACGGTGAGGCAGTAGAGGACTATGTTGCGCCGGAGGTTCCGGTCGAAACGAAGGACTGGATGACCACATTCTTGCTTTGCTTCTTCCTTGGCGGTCTTGGCGTCCACCGCTACTATGTCGGTAAGATTGGCACAGGCATTCTCTACACGCTGACGGCCGGTCTGTTCGGCATCGGATACCTTGTCGACTTTATCAAGATTCTCTGCGGTAAGTTTACCGACAAGGACGGAAACCTTATCCGGCGCGAAAAGAAATAAGAAAAAATGTCTCAGGTAGGCACGGCTGCTTTTTGCCGGGATTATACGTTGTTTTCTGCTAATTGGCAGATTTGTGCAACCCTGAAGGATATTGGGAGGAAATTATGAAACAGACGAAGACCAAGCTTCTATGCCTGATTCTTGCGGCACTGATGCTGCTCAGCGGCCTCACCGCCTGCGGAAAGGATAAGGAGGGGAAAGACTCCAATTTAATCAAGCTCGGTGACTATGAGCTGCTCTACAAGGGCGCATGCATCATGGAAGATTCGGACGGAAACGACGCAATCGTTCTGACACTGGACTTCACAAACAACAGCAAGGAAAACGCCTCATATCTCTGGAGTGTCGATGAGACGGTTATGCAAAACGGTGTAGAGCTGGAAGCTGCATCTATTATCACGGACTATGAGAACCTTGAAACCGTAGTGAGCGATCAGTTTACGGATGTTGCGCCGGGTGCAACGCTGGAAGTGCGGACAGCCTTCGTGCTAAAAGACACGACCAGTGAAGTCAAAGCGACCTTTGAGGAATTTCTCGGCAGCAAAAAAGGTACAATCACCGTTGACCCGGCTACGCTCAGCCGGGAAACGGTCTCCGATACGAAACCGGAGACCACCGGTACGACCGGAGACACATTGCTCGATTGGTGGAACGGCGAATGGTACGGCTGGTGGAAGATGAGCGGTTGCTACGGCGATTATGAAAGCATGGAAGGCGACTGGTGGGATGTCTGCGGCGTCATTGATTTCGACAAGGACTACACAGGCACAATTGAGCTTTGGGATGAGGACTACACGAGATCCAAACCTATGGCTTCCGCGCAGGTCAGTCTGAGCGAAGCCGGAACCGGCGAGCACGGTACGGTGATGTCCGAAGGTGGCTGGTTTACAAACGTAACACTGGAGCATGCCGATTGGATCGTTGACCCCGGTCTTTTGGACTACGATGATATGATCTGGATCAGCGGCGACTATGAAGACGGCGATGACGAATTCCACTATGACATCTATCTGCGCCCGTGGGGCCTTTATTGGAAAGACATGGAGGAAGATGCGTATCCCTATCGGTATACCGATTGGTATCTGCCGCTGATTGACGCAGGCAAGTCTATGCCGGATGCTATCGGAGAAGGTGTTTCGGAGGGGAATGCTCCGACCAACCAGACGAATGCGGCAGCTCCCGGCGGAAACGGCATCGTGACTGAGGAGCAGGTGCAAAAGGGCTACGTTTGGATGAACGAGGTCAATAATAATATTTTTGATGCTACTTACGAGGATATTGTTGCCTACTTCGGTGTAGAAGGCGAGTTTGTCAAGGAAGAGTACAGCGACCACATGCAGTCGAACTACCGCTACTACAAGTGGATTTCGAGCGAAGACAGCTCGCATTTCATCTACGTTAACTTCCGTGAAAAGACTCCGGGCGTTTATACGGTGAGTGCGTACAACACCAGCGGCTTCTCCGGCAACGAGGCCATTGCGAAGTATCTTGACATCGTCAAAGCGGAGGCCGCCGAGGCGAACAAGGCAGCATCCGCAAACGCCGAGATGAAGGACTTCTCCGTGGAAATCGCCCAGTTTGCAAAAGACGATGTTAAGGTCAAGATCATGACGAAGATCCCGGTATCCGGCTGGTCGTTCGATGATAGTGGGCGCTGCCTGGTGGAAAACGACGATCCCACAGCGTTTGGTGCGGGCGCCATCCAGTTTGAGGTGAGGGAGAACATTGAAAAATTTGATTCCTACAAGGACAGCTTCGAAAACTACAAGGATATCGAGGACCGCGTGATCGGCGGCATCACCTTCCATGGCCGCACCTACAAAAGAATCGGCTATGATTGGATCCAGTATATCGCGCAGCTTGACGACGGCCGTGCCCTTTCCATCGGCCTTCGGGATATGGACTGTGTACCGGGAACGATGCCGGATATCATTCTCAACAATATGACGTTCCAATAAAAAACGGCTCCCGCTCCAATTTGGAGCGGGAGAATCCGGTTATTCGCGAAAAACGGAGGTAATGCGGTGAAGTTCAAAGCGCTCCTCATCGCAGCAGGTCTGGGTATGAGCCTGCTCGGTCTGACCTCCTGCGGTCAGGTCGACGGATGCACCTATCCGTACCCGGAAACATCGGTCCTTTTTGACGATTTCCACATTACAAAAACCATTTACAGCCAAGGGACGATGAGACTCTATTATCGCGGCGTACAGTTCAAAGACAATCCCATCCGCTGCTACGACACGAATTTTGAAGATTTGGGCGATCAGTTTGACTATACGTTCCGAAACGGTGTTCTGACCGTTCAGGCGGATTTTGCCGAAAAGATCAGCGGGCTGACAATCGAGGACAGGGCGCACGATATCATCTATCGTCTGCGTTATCTGGACTCCCCGCAGTTTGCATGGCTGGCAGACGTGTTTTGGTACGATGAAGGCTGGAGCGAAACGGGAGACCGCGAAGCGTATTACAGTGCGGCCGAGCTGCAAGCGGAAGCTGACAGAAAAGCCGAAAGCCAAAAGGAAGCACAGGAGGTCTTTGCGTTGCTGGAAGGCACGTGGATTACGGAGGACGGCCTGCAAAAATATGAGTTTGTCGCAAATGAGGACAAAAGCGGTATGAACTGTTGTACTATGTGGTGGAACAACGAGACACAAGAATGGTACAGCTGGAGCATTTTTGCCGAGTCCGCGTTCCGGACGAAGAGCTTTGACTTTGTTTGCGATGCAGACTGCGTTTACGACGAAATTACAGAAAAGGCTGAAAAGCTGATTACCATTATACTTGTCAACAGTGACCATACAGCGGCTGATATGCGCATCTTGTACGATTCGGAAGAAAACGTCATAAAGGACACGGATGCAATTTATCACAAACAGTGAGTTTGTGGGACACATCCGGAAAATGCGGTTATAACTGTGTTCGGCACTACGGACTGCGCTTGCGGGCTGTAACGCCAACTGGGAAGTGAGGAACTTAGATGGCAACACAAATCACAAATTATCAATGTCCCGCCTGCACGGGACCACTCCATTTTGTAGGAGAATCCGGCAGGCTGGAGTGCGATTACTGCGGCTCAAGCTTCGATGTCGCAGAAATTGAAGCGCTCTACGCGGAAAAAGAAACAAAAGCAGCGGAAGCAGCGCAGAAGCAGGAAGAAACAGAAGCGGCTCAAAAATCTGCCGAAGCGGAAAAACAAAAGACCGCCGCAGGCGGCTCTGACTGGGACACTTCCGGCCTGAACGAGGATTGGGGCGCGGACGCGGCTGACATGAAGGCTTACAGCTGCCCGTCGTGCGGTGCGGAGCTGCTCTGCGACGCGACAACTGCGGCTACGTCCTGCCCATACTGCGGAAATCCGTCGGTGCTTCCGGGTCAGTTCGCCGGCGTTTTGAAACCTGATTTTGTGCTTCCCTTTAAGCTGAGCAAGGAAGATGCCATCAAGGCGCTGAAGAAACACTATCGCAAAAAGCCGCTGTTGCCGTCAACGTTCTCCAAGTCCAATCATCTTGAGGAGGTCAAAGGCGTGTATGTACCCTTCTGGATGTATGACGGTGCGGCCAGCGGAAGCGTGCAGTTCCATGCTACCACTGTACATAAATACACCTCGGGAGATTATGAAATCACGGAGACAAGCCACTACGATGTGCGCCGCGCCGGTTCTATTGGCTTTGAGAAAATCCCGGTGGACGCGTCAAGCAAAATGCCGGACGACTACATGGATTCCATCGAACCGTATGACTATACAGACTTAAAGCCGTTTTCCACGGCGTATCTGCCCGGATTTTTGGCAGACAAATATGATGTGAGCGTTGAAAACAGCCGGGAGCGGGCAGACAAGCGCTGCGCGGGTTCGCTGGTGTCTGCGCTGGAAAGCACGGTTTCGAATTACACCACCTGCAATGAAACGAGCCGAGACATCTGTTTGAAGCGCGGCAAAGTGCATTACGCGTTGCTTCCCGTCTGGATCTTGAATACAAAGTGGGAAGGAAAAGATTTCCTTTTTGCCATGAATGGTCAGACAGGTAAGTTGGTAGGCAACCTTCCTGTCAGCACGAAGCGGGTTGTCGGTTTGTTTGCAGCAATCGCGGCGTCACTCAGCGCCATCGGCGTGACTGCGCTGCTGCTTTTGGCACACTAGGGAGGGCGGAAAAATGAAAGAGAGAATACGCTGTCTCCTGCTGACGTTTATAATCGCACTTGTATTCTGCGTGAATGTATCCGCAACCGAGCAGACAGGTGCACAGCTTTATTATGTGACGGATGAGGCCGGACTTCTCAGCGAAAACGAAAATATGATGCTGGAAAAGATGACGGAAACCGTCTCCCAAAAATACGGCATCGGTGTATATATCGTAACCGTGGAGGATTATCGTGACTTCCATTCTGAAGGTGTTTATAAGGCAACCTATACCATCTATCACGAATACACGATGGGCGAAGGACCGGACCGCGACGGGATCATGCTCCTGCTCAGCATGGATGATCGCGACTGGGCGATGTTCTGCTATGGCTCACGCTGCGAGTATGCGTTCAACAGCTATGGTCAGCAGAAACTGGAAAAGGTATTCCTCGATAACTTCGGTGAAAATGACTGGTACGGCGGCTTTGAGGATTACATCAAAGAATGCAGCGTCTATCTGGAAAAAGCAGCCTCAGGAAAGCCGGTTCGAGCGAGTTTGTTTTTTCCGATCCTTATCGTGATCGGTCTTTCCCTACTGGCAGCAGCCGTGATCGTCGCTGTGATATGGCAGAAAATGGAAAATGTATCAAAAAAAGCAACCGCTAACGCCTATGTTTCCGCGGGACTTCAGCTTACAGAGCAAACAGATCATTTTACCCATAAGACGACCTCCAGCCGGAAAATTGAGCGCAGCTCTTCCGGCGGCGGAAGCAGCCAAAGCGAATCCGGCGGAGGCGGTTCCGGCCGAAGCGGAAAATTCTGAAAGGAGTGGCTATGAAAACAACACCCAGATGCATGTTCGCGCTATTGCTGGCACTGGTTCTGTTATTGTCGCTCTGCGCCTGTACACAGAAGACGCAAACGGAGCCTGACGAACCCAAAATAAATACTGCCCACAAAAAAACTCCGGAAAGCCAACAGGAGGAAGCTGTATTACAGAGCAACGGGAACGATTTTGTATCACAGGATACGACCGTAGACACGCCGCCGGTGCAATGCGCGTTTTCACAGGAGGCAGAGACATCGCTTGGATGGTTGCGCGACAGGATTGATTTTCCGACGACAATGTTTGGTGCGGCGTATCTCGGCTATGTCGGCGGTCTGTTTGATGAGGGTTTCGAGGCGGGTTTCCCTGCGTGGTTGCAGGAAACCAATGAGGCAATGCTCCTCGAATACCCCTTTATCGCAGAGATCAACGATGAGCACATCATCGGCGGCGCGGGGCATCTGTACTGCATTGTGCCGGTCGACGAGAACGCGACGGTTGCAATCAACCGTGTGCAGTGGAACGAAAAAACACAGACCGATGAGGTCACAGAGGTTCTCTACCGGTCAGAGAGCGGCGAACCGGTGCTGCTCTTTGCGAATCTTGACGGCATTGCGCATGAGGCCGACACCCAGGTCTTTATCACCGACAACAGCGGGAACACCTGCGAATGGTATCCCTCGCTTGATGCGACGAGCCATCTTGCACCGTGTACATCGGAAGCCGGTGACTATCTTTCGTTCGATTTTACGGAATATGCCTGGTATGACATCCCATCCGAATTTTCCGATTGGCTTTCTGACGGCTGGGCAGGCATGACCGCGCTTGGCCTTGCCGGATCGCAGAGTACAGGCATGGGCTGGATCACAGAAACCATGGTAGAGGAAACCGGCCGCTATGCCTATTTCTCGCTGCGCTTCTATCTCGAGGATGAGACGGGGGGTACAGTTGATCTAGAGTGGACATACGAAGACAGCGACGACATTGAGGAGATGTGGAGCGGCATCTGGGCGATTCAAACGATTCCGGACGGGCCGAGCTATGTGACGCTCAGCTTGTCGCTTGTGGGCGGTAACAGCTACGGTGTCACGGACGGCCCGGTGTATCTGTGTGAGAAGTATCCTCTCCTGATCAGCCCGAGCGGCACGGAACTGCTGGTCGGCGCAGGTGAGAGCGGCATTTGCCTGCCGTTCATGTCGCAAAGCACAACAGCATGTGTGCTGACACAGGCCGCAGGATAGAAAGCATGCAGGAAGCAAACTGCTTTGAGATTTGCATTCACAAATTTTGTTTGGTAGCAATCTACCGTCCAAGTCCATGTCCGGGGCAATAACCTATTCGGCTCACAGTATCAATGTAAGCTACCGCTCAAGACACAGCTTCCCTCGGAGATCGCCGCTGCCGCATTTCGGAGTTTTAAAGAGCGGTCTTCTTGGAATACGAAGGTCAGAAGAGATAAAGTCAAAATGCCGGGGCTAATGTATCAATAAACGATGTTTTTCAAATATTTTCTGCTTTATGTCCGTGCTATGAAGCGCTGAAAGCGAAAGCGGCGAAGTTTGACGAGGCGGAAGAAGCCGGGAAGACCGAGCTGCAAAAGGCGCAGGGCTGCCGGGATTTCCGAGCGGGCTCTGCGCCTTTTTTATTTTCAGAAAAATAGCACCCCGGGCCGAAGGATGGGTGACCGCGGGGCGCTTGACAGATTTACAATTGAATTATATAAAACCGCAAAGGAAATGTCAATAGAAAATTCGAAAAAATGTGGATATTTTTCATGTTTTTAACCCGATTTTAACGTATTCTTTTCTTTTACCTTTGCAGAAGTCTATTGCAAACCGACACGCAGCGTGGTACAATCGACTTAAAGAAGTACGTGGAGGAGATTTTGTCGTGAACATGAAAACAATCGGTTCCGCCGTTGTAATCATCTTGGCCGCCATAGTCGGGCTATTCCTCGGCGCTGCCATGAACGACGGGTTAAGCGGCTCCATACTGCTCGCGGTCATCGCAGGGTTCGTCTGTGTGATCTATACGATTGAAAACAGTGGCAAGAAGTAGAGGATTTTTTATGATTTTACGGTTTAAACAGCGCTTTTTTTCATGGTTCGACAGCTACGATATTTACGATGAGAACGGCAACACGGTGTATGTCGTCAAAGGGCAGCTCTCCTGGGGACACTGCCTGAAAATTTTTGACGCTTACGGCGAAGAGGTCGGCACGGTAAAAGAACGCATCTTCACGTTCATGCCGAAATTCGAAATGTATTTTAAAAACCAATATGTCGGTTGCATCAGCCGCGAATTTGCACTTTTTAAGCCGAAATACAACGTAGAATGCAACGGCTGGCATGTGGAGGGCAACGTTTTGGAGTGGGATTATACCGTTGTTTCCGGAAGCGGTCACGATGTGGCAAGCATCTCCAAAGAGCTGTTCAACTGGACGGACACGTACCTTTTGAACATATACGACCCCGCAGACGCACTGTGCGTTTTGATGATTGTGCTTGCAATCGACGCCGAAAAGTGCAGCCGAAATAACGGCTAAACGCTATTTTCTGTACAGAAAAGACCTCCGCTCAAGACTGTTTGGCCCGAGCAGAGGTCTTTTCTTTTCCCAAAATTTAAAATGCGTAGAACAAAATGCCGAGACCGGCGGAAAGCACGATCATCAAAATGGGCGAGGGTGCTTTCTTTTTAAAGTGCTTATAGCCAAAGTGCAGAATAATCAGCAGCAGCAAAATCACAACACCGCGCAGATCAACCTCGGGGGCGCTTCGTATGGTTGTAAAGCTGAATAGCGTGCTAAGACCCATCGTCAGCGCCGTAGCCAAAATGAGCGCCACCACGCACGGACGCACGCCGGAGAGAAACGCCTGTACACCGGCGTATTTCAGCAGATTACTCAACACTGCCGCAATGAGCAAAATAATGACGAACGAGGGGAGCACCACGCCCAAAGTCGCGAGCAGACTGCCCAACACGCCGCCTTGCGAAGATCCGATGAACGTCGCCATGTTGACGGCAAGCGGGCCGGGGGTCGATTCGGACACCGCAATGAAGTTGATGAACTCGCTTTCCGTAAGCCAGTGATTCGAGAGCACGGCTTCGCGGATGAGGGAGATCATGCCGTAGCCGCCACCGAACGACACTGCGCCAATCTCAAGGAAAGTCAGGAATAATTTAAAATAGATCATTTCACGTCACCGCCTTTTCCACGCAGGCGCTGTATGAAGTAGGCCGCAAGACCAACCACACCGCTAAGCAAAATAAAGTAGATGGACGAAAACGAAACAGCGAAAACGGAAAACGCTATCATGCAAACCGCTACGCCTGTGACAAGCACGGTATTGAACGCCGTCTTTTCAAGACTTTTCAGCATGCGCACACCGGCGGAAAAGATGAGGTACACAACACACACCTGAATTCCGCGGAACGCGCAGGAAACGAATTTCAAGCTCAAAAACTGGTCAAAGAATAGGGAAATGAGGTAGATGATGACAAACGAAGGGATACACACCCCAAGCGTGGCCGTCGCCGCGCCGGGCACACCGGCAATGTGATAACCGATATACGTTGCGCTGTTAATAGCTATCGGGCCCGGCGTAGACTCCGCAATCGCGATCATGTCGAGGAACTCTTTTTTGTCGATCCACTTTTTCTTTGCGATAAACTCATTTTCCAGCAAGGCAACCATCGCATAGCCGCCGCCGAACGTGAAAGCGCCGATCTTCAAAAATGTGAGGAACAGCGTGCATAGTTTTTTCATTTTTCAACCCCATTTTCTGCTAATTTAAACACGATAATCATACACCGTTTCACCGAAAAAAGCAATAAAAAAGAAGCAGGCGCACCTTTCGATGTGTTCCTGCTTCCTTTGCTTTATTTTAAATTACTTAGAGAAGAGGTTTGCCACACGGTTCCAGAAGCTGTCTTTGGTTTCAGTCTCGGTCGTGGTTTCTTCCGTGGTGCTCGTGCTGTTGCTGCTCGAGTCCGTTGCGGTGCGCATTACGTAGCTTACGGTCATATCCGTACCGTCTGCGCGGCCGGAGCCCTTGAAGCTGTCCGCACGATCCTTCATGATGTCAATCACGCGTGCCAGCGTGGAATCCGGGTCGGTAATTTCGCTGAGGCCGTCGAGCTTATCATTGATTGTATCGGAGAACTCCGTCATGCCGTCGCTGAGTTCAGACGTGCCGTCTTTAAGTTCTGCGCCGCCGGTCTGGAACTGACCGATCGCATTCGATACGGTCTTGCTGGAGGAAGAGAGCGTCTCCATGCCGCTGAGCAGTTGGTTGGTGCCTGCATCGAGCGTGCCTACGCCGGTTGCGAATGCAGAGGTGCCGGTTGCAAGCTGAGAAGCACCGCTGCCAAGCTTTGCAGCACCGTCGGAAATCGCGTTAGCCGCACCGACAACCGTGTCGGTATCTGCCGGATTCTCTGCGTTATACAGCGCGCCGGTCAGCGTATCAACACTGTCCATCATTTCGCCTGCCTGCGAGGAGAGGTCTTTGAATTCACCCATCAAACTCTTGAGCTCATCGGTGTTAATGTCCGGAATTGCCGCTGCAACCTGCTGCACAGCGCTCTGCTTTGCCGCCGCAAGGTCATCGGAAGACGTTACTTCTTCTGTAACAATCGGGGCAACCTGTTCAGCAACCTTCGGGCCAACGGCCGATGCGATGGCGTTGGGATCGATGTCGGAAGCAATCTTCTCAACCATGCCAGAAACCTGCGCGGTTCCGTTACTGATGACTTCGGCGCTCGGGGTAGAGGTAGAAGGCTGTGCTGCAAGAGCATTTAAAATAGCCTCTTTCTGCGCGTCATCGAGGCCAAGTTCATTTAAAGCCATCTCCACACAAGTTTTTGAAGCCTGATAACCTGCGGAATAACCGTCCTGATAAAGCTGTGTCGTAAGGGCTGCGGCTGCATTTGTGACATCTTCAGAGGAAGAAGCCGCCTGCACGTTGCCCTTGATCTCTTCCGCCGTCTTCTGGGAAGCCGCTGTTGCCGCATTGCTTGCAGCAGCTTCGGAAGCCGCTTTCGCTGCGCCGCTCGCCGCGCCATCGAAAACCTGTTCAGCGCCTGCGCCGAGCTGTGCTTTGAGTGCTGTCATATCCGGGATTTCAACGGTCTCCAGCTTGCCGGAAAGCTCGGTCATTTTGTCTTCAAGCGCGGTCTTCTTTTCGGAAGCATCTACAAGGCCCGGGACAAGCTGCTGATTCATGACGCCCGCAAGCTGTGCGGTACTGTTCTGCAGCTGAATAGCGCCGAGGGAAAGCTCGCCGGTCTTCGTTGCCAAGAGTTGTGCGTTTTCAAGCAGGTTTTCCGTGCCGTTTGCAAGGGTCTGTGTGCCGTTCAAAGCGCTGTCCACGCCGGCATCGAACTGGCTGTAACTCGAAGCAAACGTGTCAAGGCTTTCGACAAGTGTGCCCACAGCGTCATCCAGTGCGCCGGAACCATCCTTCAGCTGATCGATTGCATCGGTCAACTCATTCATCGTGTCGCCAAGCTCGTCGGAAGCCTCATCGAGGTCGAGGTCGGAAAGGTTCGGAGCCGCGGCGAAGAGAAACGTCGGGACGGTGCAGTCCGTAACATCCGCTTCGAGGGTAAGGGTATCGAGCATCAGGTCGTCGAGCTTATCAAAGCTGTCGGGGAGCAGGTCGCTGACGGCTTCCTTCATGCCCGGCATCGCAAGGTAGCAGGCAACCTGCGTTTTGGAATCAGACTCCACAAGACCGTGCTCTGTCGTGATGTTCTTGAAGTTTTCGCTCGGCAGCACAGCCGCCGCAACGGTGAAGAACGGGGTATAGACGGTGCGCTTTTTACCGTTTACGGTCACTTCTTCGCCGGTGTTGTTCGTCAGCTTAACGGTTGCGACAAGGTGGCCGCTCTGACCCTTGAGTTCATCGGCCGTAACCGTCTTTCCGTCCAGCGTATACTCGATGGAAACGCCGACAGGCGCCTGTGCGCTGTTCTTGCCCTGATAATAAATATCGGTTTCGTCCGTCGTCCACTTGAGCGTATTGCCGGACTGTTCCGGCATCACGTCGCTCTTGAGATTCTGGATATCGGAAAGGTCGCTTTCGTCGGTAACGGCATCAAAACCGTCATCGCTGTGCAGCCAATCGCTGGTGACCTGCTCCTGCACGGAACCGTCTGCGTTCAGGATGAGATAAGAGGTTTCTTTTTTCTCAACGGTAGCATCCGCCGCGAAGGCCGGGGCAGCGCAGCCGAGGAGGAGAAGTGCGGAAATCGTAGCCGCAACGGATTTTGTAAGATACTTACTCATATTGATCGAGATCCTTTCTCTGAATCGATTATGCCTTTTTCTCGGTGATTTCGGGCTTTTTCAGCCAATGGAACGTGGTCTTTCTGAGGATTGGCTCCGTGATGACGAGCAGTGCCGGCAACACAAGCAGGATAACTGCCATACTGATGAGTGCGCCGCGGCTGATGAGCTTGCACAACACGCCGATAAGCTCCATACGGGAGACGAGGGACACGCTGAACGTTGCCGCGAAGAAGGTGAGACCGCTTGTTAAAATGCTCTGACTGCACTGTTCAACGGCAATTTGAGCCGCTTCCTTTGCAGTGTGACCCGCGTTACGCTCTTCGCGGAAACGCGTGGTCATGAGGATCGCATAGTCGACCGTTGCACCGAGCTGAATGGTGCCGATAACGATGCTTGTGATAAACGGCAGCGTCGTGCCGGTGAAGTACGGAATGCCGAGGTTGATCATGATGGCGCTTTCAATCGCCGCAACGAGCAGCACCGGAACAGAAGCGGAGCGGAACACGATGGCGATAATGACGAACACGACGATGATACTTGTGATGTTGACGTTATTGAAGTCGACATCCGCAACCTCGATCAAATCTTTCGTCATCGCGCCTTCGCCGGTGATGACGCCGTTCGGGTCGTACTTTTTCACAATATCGATCATTTCGGAGAGCTGGTTATTTTGCTCGTCACTGCCGCTCTTATAGGAGGAGTTTGCAAGGATCATCTTGTGGCCGTCGGCCTCAAAGATGTCGCGCACGTCGTCAGGAATAAACATTTCCGGGATCGCGCCGCCGACGAACTTTTCATAGCTCAAAACCTGGTGAATGCCGTCCACGTCGCTCAACTCATCGGAAAGATCGGAGAGATTTTTTTCGGAAAGGGTATCGTCCACAATGATGAAGTGGGACGTTGTCATATCGAAGTCTTCCTTCAAGCGGTTCGTACCCGCAATGCCGGGAAGGTCCTGCGGAAGCGCATCAAAGATCGTGTAGTAAACGGAAGTCTTTGATTGTGCAATGAAGAACGGAATGAAGATCATGATAAACGCAATCAAAATCGGCACACGGTGCTTCACGACGAAGTTCGAGGTACGCTTGAGCTTCGGGATGAACGTGCGGTGCGTGTGCTTTTCAATGGCACGACGGAACGTCATGATAAGGGACGGTAAAACCGTGATGGTGCAGATAACGCCGAGCAGAACACCCTTTGCCATGACGACGCCGATGTCTTCGCCGAGCGTAAGCTGCATGGTGCACATGGCAAGGAAGCCCGCAATCGTTGTAAGGGAGCTGCCGGTAATGGAGGAAAACGTCTTTTTAATAGCCGCCACCATGGCGTCCTCATCGGATGCCGCCGTCAGCTTTTCTTCTTCGTAACGGTGCAGCAGGAAGATGGAGAAGTCCATCGTAACACCAAGCTGCAGGACCGTTGCCAATGCTTCCGTAATGTAGCTGATTTGGCCGAGGAAAATGTTCGTGCCGAAGTTATAGACGATTGGGAACAGCATGCCGAGCATGAAGATAAGCGGCACAATCGTTTCTTTCAGGCTGAGGAACAGAATCAGCAACGAAGCGCCCACAGCGCAAAGGATATACAAGGGCATTTCTTTATTGATGAGGCTCTTGGTATCTTCCAAAATAGCCGACATACCACCGATGAAGCAATCTTTATTCAAGATGTTCTTGATTTGCTTCTGCGCGTTCATCGTTCTGGCATCTGCGCTCGGGGCATCGAACTGAACGATGAGCATCGTTGCGCCGGAATCGTTATAGAAGAACTTCTGAATATCGCTCGGAAGCATTTCCTTCGGCGTCGTCACATCGATAAAATCGCTCGTCCACATGACCTTCTGTACGCCTTCGACCCCTTCAAGATCGCTTTTCAGTTTTAAGGTATCAGGCGTAGACATGTTTTCAACCGTAATCATGGAAACCGATGCCATATTGAAGTCATCCTCCAAATACGTCTCGCCGATCATGGAATCCAGATTTTTCGGCAGGTAGGTCAAAATATCGTAGTTAATGTAGGTGCCGAGCGCACCGAACACCGAGGGGATCAAAAGCAGAACCGCTAAAACAAGAATCAGCTTTCTGCGCTTCACGATCCATCGTGCAAAGTGCTCCATTTAGCACCGCTCCTTTCATTCGGGAACCATCCCGTTTATTTCGTTATGTAGTTTAGTCCAAAAATGACCAATAGTCAATATTAAAAGTGACGAACTGTGTAGGCAAAATAAATTGACTATTAGTCATTTTATTCAAATCTGTACAAAATGTTGTTTTTGGCTTGCTTTTTACGGTGTATCCGCCTTATACTATAAAACAAATGAAGTGATTACACAGTTAGATTTGAATGTTGGGAGGCCACAGCCATGCGCGGCGGTGTTGAACAGAAAAAAGAACAGAAAAAGGAGGGGCTGCTCGAGGCGGCCTATCAGCTTTTCCTTGAAAAGGGCGTTAACAAGACCTCGGTCGATGAGATCGTAAAGAAAGCGAACGTCGCAAAGGGTACGTTTTATCTGTATTTTCACGATAAAACCCAGCTTCTGCAGCAGCTCACATACCGCATTTCTGCGCGTGTTTTGAGTGAGGCCTATGAATATGCGGAAGAGCATAAGACTGGCGTTTTTGTAGAAGACATCATCCTCATGGTCGATTACATCGTGGAATACTTTAAAAGAAGCCGTCTGACACTGCGGCTTTTGGAGCGCAATTTCTCCTGGCCGATGATTGAAAAGCAGCTTGATCTAAGAGAAGACCCGTTGTGGGACAAGCTTGTCACTGCCATTGAGAGCAGCTCGCTCGCCGTGGGCTGCACAGAAGATGTCTTATATAAGCGCGTGTTTTTGGTGGTTGAGCTCATTGGTTCCACTTGCTTTGCCACGATGATTGAAAATAAGCCGGATACAATAGACAATATGAAACCCGTGCTTTACGACATGGTGCGTAAGATGCTTGCGTAATGTAAAGCGTATCGACTTTGCAAAGTTGAGTTGCTTTGTAAAGTCATATTAACTTACACATAAACCTCTCGGGGCTGATTTAAAGCTCGTCCCGGGAATTTTCTATGTTCGATTGAACTTTTTTGCAAGATATAGTAAAATAGAAACCGAAAAACGAGAAGACACAGAACCAACAGAACGGAGATCATTTGAACCTATGGATAAATCGGAAATTCTTGCACTGCGCCGTGCGGTGCTGGAAAAAGACTTTGCACGCATGAATGACCGCCAAAAGCAGGCCGTGTTCACCGTAAACGGCCCGCTGCTCATTTTAGCGGGCGCAGGCAGCGGAAAAACAACGGTGCTCATCAACCGCATCGCGAATATCCTACGCTACGGCGACGCGTACAACAGCACCTATCTGCATGACGATCTCGATGAAAATGATATTGCCGCGTGCAAAGCTTATATTGAAAACGGCACGCCGCTCACAACGGAAACACAGGAGCATTTGAGTGTTTCTGCCTGCGCGCCGTGGCGCATCATGGCTATTACCTTTACAAATAAGGCTGCAGGCGAGCTGAAAGACCGCCTGTGTGCCATGCTGGGCGAGACCGCCAACGACATTTGGGCATCGACGTTCCACTCCACCTGCGCGCGTATTTTGCGCCGTGACGGCGAGCGCATCGGGTATTCCTCGCACTTTACGGTGTACGATACCGACGACCAGCGCCGCTTGATGAAAAACATCTTAAAAGAGCTCGATATTTCGGAAAAAAACATCACGCCAAAATCGATTTTGAACGAGATTTCCCGGGCAAAGGATTCTTTAATCTCGCCTGCTGAGTACGCCCTCACGGTCGGCGACGATTTCAGATTAAAGATTATCTCCCGCGCGTATACAACGTACCAAAAGCGTTTGGAAGACGCCGATGCTATGGACTTTGACGACCTCATCAACAAAATAGTGGAGCTCTTCAAAAAGTGCCCGGACGTTCTGGAATACTACCAGAACCGTTTCCGCTACCTAATGGTTGACGAGTATCAGGACACAAACCATGCGCAGTACACATTTGTGCGCATGCTGGCCGAAAAAAGCGGTAACCTCTGCGTGGTCGGCGACGACGACCAGAGCATCTACAAATTCCGCGGTGCGACGATCGAAAACATTCTAAGCTTTGAAAATACGTTTCAGAATGCGACGGTCATTCGTTTGGAGCAGAATTATCGCTCGACGCAGAACATTTTGGACGCTGCGAACGCCGTCATTGAGCATAACACCGAGCGAAAAGGCAAAACGCTGTGGACGCAGAACGGCACCGGCGCCATGATCCACCTGCACACGGCGGAAAACGAAACGGACGAAGCCGAGCGTATCACGAAGATCATCTTAGACGGCGTTGCTGCGGGGCGGAAATTCTCCGATTACGCTGTTTTGTACCGCATGAACTCACAGTCGCTGACATTTGAACGCAATTTTGCAAAATCCGGCGTACCGCATAGAATTATAGGCGGCACGCGCTTCTACGAGCGCCGTGAGATCCGCGAGATGATCGCATATTTGAGCGTTATCAACAATCCGAGTGATGAAATGCGCCTGCGCCGCATCATCAACACGCCGAAGCGCAGCATTGGCGACCGCTCGGTCGAAGTCGCGGCGCAGATCGGTCAGCAGACGGGTGAGACACTGTTTGAGGTCGTCTCGCACGCGAAAGGCTATCCCGCACTGTCCCGTGCCGCAAACAAAATGACGCTTTTCGCCGCACAGATGCAGGGACTCATCGAGCTCAACAACGACGAAAAAGTCACGCTCGGCGAGCTTTATGACGAGCTTGTGGAGCGCATCGATTACCTGAATTTTCTTAAGACCGACGACCCGGAATCCGCAGAAGACCGCGCCGCGAACGTGCAGGAGCTTGCTTCCAACCTACGCCGTTTTGAGGAGGAAAACCCAGAAGGCACGCTTTCGGATTTTCTCGAAGAAGTTTCGCTCATCACGGACATCGATAATTACGATAATAACGCCGATTCCGTCGTGCTCATGACGGTGCACTCCGCAAAAGGTCTCGAATTCCCGGTGGTGTTCCTGCCGGGCATGGAGGAAAACATTTTCCCGGGCATGGCGAGCGTATATGTACCGTCCGAAGTGGAGGAGGAACGCCGTTTAGCGTATGTTGCCATCACGCGCGCAAAAGAGGAGCTGTACATTTTCCACGCGGAATCCCGCATGATCTTCGGCATGACGAACCGCAACCGCGTTTCACGCTTTGTGGAAGAAATCCCGGAAACGCTCGTCGAGCACACCCGCTCCCGCGATTACAGCGCGCGCCCGGTCTCTATGCCGAACTTCGGCGGCGCGAAGCCGTTCGGGGAAGCACCGAAAACAAAATCTGTTGCGGAAGCCGGCGGATTCACGCCGAAGCCGCGCGTAAAGCCCGCGCCTGCCGGTACATAC